>NZ_SMJW01000603.1 GCF_004348335.1 Actinomadura bangladeshensis
ACAGCGTGCAGTTCGATTCGGGGTTGGAGTAGTCGATGTCGATCTGCCCGCCGGTCTCGTCCTGGATGGTGCCGACCCGGTAGCGGACGTAGCGCAGGATGTCGTCGCCGGTCCGGTCCAGCCGGTTCGGCAACTGCACCGGGGTGAAGGTCACCTTCGGCAGCGTGACGGTCGTGCCGTCGGCGGCGTGGCCGGTGTGCTGGATGCCGATCAGCAGCAGGTCGCGTTCGATGTCGGCCAGGCCCCAGTCGTGGGTGAGCGCCCAGGAGTCGACCGGCCGGTACCCCGACGCGTCCGGTTTGAGGATCTGGGTGGTGACCTTGGTGAGTCGCTTGCGGGACCAGAACGTCGGCGACAGTGTGCCGTGGGTGTCCTCGCACTTTTGTCCAGAGTCGCAGTGCAGGTCCCAGGGGACGTCCCACCACTTGTCCGGGTTGGCGCCGATCTTGGACGGGTCGCAGTCGAAGGTGTCGGTGGGGATGCAGCGTTCGGAGGTGGTGAAGTCGACCTGCG
>NZ_SMJW01000604.1 GCF_004348335.1 Actinomadura bangladeshensis
GGGGATCAGGGGGCGGGCGATGGCCTGCCCCGAGGCTCAGGAGCGTCGTCGAACCGATTCGAGCGCAGCGTAGATTCGGGCCCGGGGGATGTCAATGGACGCCGTCCGGCGGCAGTGATCAGCGCTCACGGCGGCACCGCCCGCGAGCCATCGCCGGCGGGTGCGCCGACACGGGCGGCGGCCATGAAACTTTCGCGCGAATCGGTCGCCGTGCGCGAAGCCCGCGTGAGCACGGGATGCGCCGCCGCCAGGCACGATTCCCGCCGGCGCGCCGGGCCCCGACCGGCCCCGGCCGGCTCCGGGAAACCCCGCCGTTGACCGCTCATCACCCGGGTCGTAGCATCCCGGCGAACCCTGCGAACCGATTCGACAGATTCGACGAACGCCCTCCGCCTGACCATGAACCTCTCGGCCGAGTCGGCATCCCGGCAGCCGACATCGGTCCGAGGGCGGTTCGTGGCGACCCGGTTCCCCTCCCCCATCCCCTCGACGGCGGCCCCTCAG
>NZ_SMJW01000605.1 GCF_004348335.1 Actinomadura bangladeshensis
CCCGTAGTCGGTCAGCCGGGCCTCCTGCCCCGCGATCCCCATCAGCGCCGCCAGGCACGGATCCAGCGCGGCGAACTCGTCCGCGTACCGGCCGGCAAGGTCATCCAGTGCGGTCATCGCCCCAGGCTACGACCCGCACCCGCAAAAGTGATCATGGAAATGTGCCAAAACACCGCACCCCGCTCAGCGGGCCTCCACCGCCGGCCGCCACCCGCGAACCAACGGCGTACCACCCGCCGCCCCTCACACCCTCACAGCGGCGCCCCATCATCACCGCCGGTCCCCGACGGAGACGGCGACGGACCCGGCGAGGACGGCCCCGGAGACGTCGGCGCCGACGACGGGGAAGGAGACGGCGACGACGGAGACGACGGCCGCGACGGCTGCGGGAACGACGGCGTCGGCTCCGGCGGCGGAGGCGGCGGCTCCTTCACCACCGGCTGGCACGCGAACAGCACCGCCATCAGCAGCGCCAGCACCAGCAGCGCCGCCGCCAGCCCCAC
>NZ_SMJW01000062.1 GCF_004348335.1 Actinomadura bangladeshensis
CCCCTGAGCGCGGCCCATTCCGGGCGGCCGCCGGGCGAGGTGCTCAGCACCCGGCACCTGCCGTGCCCGCCGGACGGAGCGCCGCACCGGGCGAGGCGGTCAGCGGGCCAGGCGGATGAGGATGCGGCAGACCTCGTCGACGATCTCGGCGGCCTCGGTCTCGTCCTCGGCCGTGGCGATCTCGCGTCCGGCCTCGCCGATCACCGTGGTGAGCACCAGGCTCAGCACCTTCTCGGGACGTCCCGCGGGCTCGCCGGGCCCGGCGCCGCGCAGCAGCTTGGTGTTCTGCGCGATCCAGTGCTGGGCGCGGCTGCGCCGCATCAGCGACGACCCGGACGGGCCCTCCCCGCCGAGGAACAGCCGGGCCGCCTCCCGGCGCTCCCAGCACACCCGCAGGTACGCCCGGGCGCCGGCGGTGAACAGCGCGATCGGGTCGGACTCGCCGTCCTTGCGGGCGGCGGACACGGCCTGCGCGGCGCTCGCCTCCTGCTCGGCGGACAGCTCCTCCCACAGCGCCACGTACAGCCCGGCCTTGCCGCCGTAGTGGTGGTAGAGGCTGCCGACGCTGATCCCGGACCGCTCCACGATCTCGGCGATGCCCGCGTCGGCGTAGCCGCGGTCGGCGAAGACCTGCTGCGCCGCGCTCAGCAGCGCCTGCCGGGTGGCGTCGGCGCGGGCCCACTGCCGCCCGCCGCCCCCCGTCCCGTCGCCGTTCTGCCTAGTCCGCATCCCCCCATGCTGCCACCCACCCCGTTGATCTGCGGCGTGTTGTTGTTATGGGGGCGTCCATAACAACAACACGCCGCAGGTCAACGGAGCTAGTACCAGTTGTGGGCCTGCCACCAGGACCAGGCGCCGCACGGGTCCTTGTAGCGGGCCTTGATGTAGCCGAGGCCCCACGCGATCTGGGTGGGGGAGCTGGTGCGCCAGTCGGCGCCCGCGCTCGCCAGCTTCGAGCCGGGCAGCGCCTGCGGGATGCCGTAGGCGCCGCTGGACGGGTTCTCGGCCCGCTCGTTCCAGCCGCTCTCGTGGTTCCACAGCGTCAGCAGCGACGGCCAGCAGCGGCCCCAGCCCTTGAGGGCGTTCATCTTCTTGCCGTACGCCTTGTTCTGCGCGGCGCTCGGGTTGGAGTTGGCGAGCCGCTTGCGCTCCCGCTCGCGCTCCTGCTCGGCCTTCAGCTTCGCCCGCGCCGCCGCGTCCCGCTTCGCCTTCTCCTTGAGCCGCTTCATCTCGGCCTGGTGCTCCTTGTAGGCGCGCTCCTTGGCCTGGGCGACAGCGTTGGCCGTGACCCTGTCTATGTCGGACGCCGAGGTCAGCTTCGCGAGCATGTCGTTCGTCGACAGCCCCGCTGCGGCGGCCTGCGGCGGCTTGGTGTCGTCGCCGGTGAACGCGTCCAGGTCGACCAGCGTCACCCCGGTGCCGATGATCGCGATCGCGGCGACGGTGATGGTCACGTTGCTGGTGAGGACGCGCCGCACGCGCCGCTTCTTCTCCGGCGGCAGCGGCGGCATCCCGTCGAACCGGTCGCCGTCGTACGGGCCGCGGGGACCGCCCGGGCCGCGTGCCTCAGGCGCCTCGCGCGGGGCGGGAACGGGGGCGGAGCGGGCACGCCGGCCGCCGCCGGAGGGACGTCTGCGAGTGCCGTGACTCTGTGGCATAGGAGAAGACTGCCTTATCGCCCGGGATTCATGTCGTCGGAGTGAAGGTACGCGGGCCGCATGGTACGCGGTTCAGTCCGCGCGCTGCACGGGCTCCACGTCGCCGGCCGCGAGGCGCGCCGGCTGCAGCGCCTCGAACAGCTCCCGGTGCATGCCCCCGAACGGGGCGAACGCGCTGCCCGGCGCCTCCAGCGCGGCGCCGACCTCGTTGACCCGTTCCCGCCCGGCCGGGGTGATCTCGACGAGGATCGCGCGCCGGTCGCGCGGATGCCGGGTGCGGCCGACGAGCCCCGCCGCCTCGAGCTGGTCGACGGTCAGCTTCACGGTCGTCGGATGCATCATCAGGAACCGGCCGAGCGTGCTCAGCCGCGCGCTGCCGCGCGTGGTGAGGGCCAGCGCGGTCAGCAGGAAGTAGCCGGTGCGGGTGAGGTCCAGAGCCTTCAGCTCGTCGTCGAGCGCCTTCTTCAGCAGCTGGTGCAGCCGCGCCACCGAGCAGATCGCCATGAACGGCCAGGGCTCGCCCTGGAGCCCGTGCGCGTCCCAGCGGTCGCGCACGCCCATGACCAGCGGGTCGGCTCCGCCGCCCGGGTCCGCTGCCATCTCTCGTCCCGCCTCGATCATCGTGCGGCCGATCGTAGCTTCGGACAAAAGCAGATGTAAGTACTCGCTTCTTAGACCTTCTTCCAATAGAGTGCCTCAGATCACACGAGTGGTGCCCGAGTGCTTGCTTGGGCACCCTGGTGATCCCGGTCTCTGCCGAGACCACGGAGGCGCGCACTGGCAAGGACGTTGGCGCCGCCTATGGTCCGGCGGGATCCGGAGTATCGGATGGGCGCCGACGTCCGAGAACGAAGGAGGCTGGTATGTACCTTCACCCCGCCCCCCAGGGGGAGGTCACCGGCTGATGGCCTTGAGCTTGACCAAGGCCCCCGACCTGGCACGCAGACGCGTCGGGCGAGCGCTCGACGAGACCGGGCTGCTGTGCGTGACCCTGCTGGAAGGGCTGCGCCGTTCCTGGGACCTGCGCCAGTGGTGGGGCGAGTTCATCGAGCAGTGCTGGTTCCTGGCCCGCGTCACGGCCGTCCCGGTCATGCTCATCGCGGTGCCGCTCGGCGCCACGATCTCGCTCCAGGTGGGCGACATCGCCCGGCAGCTCGGCGCCCAGTCGGGCACCGGCGCGCTGCTCACCGCCGCGATGATCCAGCAGGTCGCGCCGCTGGCCGCCGCGCTGCTGGTGTCCGGCGTGGGCGGGTCGGCGATCACCGCCGACATGGGCGCCCGCAACATCCGCGACGAACTCGCGGCGATGGAGGTCATGGGCATCAACCCGATCCACCGCCTGGTCACCCCCAGGCTGTGGGCGGCGAGCATGGTGTCCGGGCTGCTGTGCTCGGTGGTGATCCTGGCGGGCGTCATCGGCGGCTACTACTTCAACGTCATCCAGCAGGGCGTCAGCCCGGGCGCGTTCTTCGACGGCTCGACGACACTGCTGCAGTTCTCGGACCTGGTCATCACCCTGTTCAAGGCGTGGGTGTTCGGCTTCATCGCCGCCGCCGTCGCCTGCTACATGGGCATGAACTGCGACTACGGCCCCGTCGGCGTCGGCCGCGCGGTGAACAAGGCCGTCGTCGTCACCTCGATCGTGGTGTTCGCGACGAACTACATCCTCACCATGATCTACCAGGTCCTCTTCCCCCCGAGGTTCTGATGGTCGCCATATCCCCCGTACGCAAGCTGGGCCGGGCCTTCAAGGGCCGGACCGCCGGCCTCGCCGCCTCGGCCAACCTGCCGATCTTCCTCGGCCGGGTCCTCTACCACCTGTTCTTCGACATCATCCTGAAGCGCAAGTACGGCAAGACGCTCGCCAAGCAGGTCAGCGACATCACCGTCGGCGTCGGCGCGCTCGTCATCGGCGGCGGCATGATCTTCGTGATCGCGACGATGTCGCTCGCCACCGGCGCGATGGTCGGCCTGCAGGGCTACCCCGGGCTCGAGCGCATCGGCGCCGAGGCGTTCACCGGCCTCGTGGCGAGCTACTCCAACGTCCGCGAGGTCACCCCGATCATCGCGGGCGTCGCGCTGGTCGCGCAGGTCGGCACCGGGTTCACCGCCGAGATCGGCGCGATGCGGATCTCCGAGGAGATCGACGCGCTGGAGGTCATGGGCATCAACTCCCTGGCCTACCTGGTCTGCACCCGCGTCGCCGCCGGCGTCATCGCGCTCGTGCCGCTGTACCTCGTGTCACTGTTCATGGCGTTCTTCGCCACCAGGTTCATCACGATCCAGTACTTCGGTCTTTCGCCCGGCATCTACGACTACTACTTTCACCTCTACCTGCCGCCGATCGACGTCTTCTACAGCGTCATCAAGGTCGCCGTGTTCGCCTTCATCATCATGTTCATCCACTGCTACCGCGGCTACTACGCGGCGGGCGGCCCGGTGGGCGTCGGTGTCGCCGCCGGCCGCGCGATCCGGGAGTCGACCATCCTGATGATCCTCATGAACCTCGTCCTGTCCTACATCTTCTGGGGACACGGCAGCACAGTGAAGCTGACCGGATGAGCGAAGAGACCCTCTCCCAGCGCTCCCGGACGGTCTTCGGGCTCGTCGGCGCCGGCGTCATCGCCGCCGCGGCGGCGTTCGTCGCGATCGGCTCGACCCCCGACCACTCCGGCTCCACGTACTACAACGCGACGTTCAGCCGGGCCGGGCAGGGCCTCGACCCGAGCAAGTCCGAGGTGAAGGTCCGCGGGATCTCCGTCGGCACCGTCGACCACCTCGAACTCGACGACCAGGGCCGCGTCAAGGTGCGGATCCGGGTCGACAAGGGCGTCCAGGTCGCCGACACCGCCGTCGCGACCGTCGAGCCCGTCTCGGTGTTCGGCCCGAAGGACATCAGCCTCGACCTCGGCGCGCACGAGCTGAGCGGCCCGTACCTGAAGGACGGCGGGACGATCGCGAAGACGCACGACCCGGAGGACCTGTCCGACACCGCCTGGCCCGCCTACGAGCTGACCAAGGCCATCAACCCCGACGACGTCGCGACCATCCTGCACACGTTCGGTGCCGGGCTGTCCGGCCAGGGCCCGGCGCTGCGCCGCACGATCGACAACGGCGCGATCGTCGTCGACGCCACCCACAAGGACCGCGCCGCCATCAACGCGCTGCTGAACGACATCAACGGCCTGTCCGGCACGCTCGCGTCCCGCGGCGGCACGCTCGCCGCGTTCACCGGCGACTTCAACCGGCTGTCGCAGGCGATCAACGAGCGTCCCGACAAGGTCTCCCAGCTCCTGGACGAGTCGACCAAGCTCGGTGACACGCTCGGCCGGAACCTCCAGCAGCACGGCGGCAACCTCGGGAAGATCATCGACAACGGCGGCGACCTCGTGTCGGTGTTCGACAACCAGCGGCGCAACATCCCGGTGCTGCTGGACAGCCTGAACGGGTTCTTCAACCTGCTGGCGCAGATCATCCGCATCCCCGGCCCGGAGGGCACCGTGATCGCGCAGGCGCGCGACGACCTCCCGCTGGACATCTGCCAGATCTTCATCGACGCGTGCACCACACCGCCGGCGAAGACGGCCTTCGAGATGCAGCTGCCGGGGCAGAAGAAGACCGGGGGGCGCCCATGAGCCCGCGGATTCGCCGCAAGGCGGCGCGCGGACCCGACTACGCGACCACGCTGAAGTTCCTGGTGTTCGTGGCGCTGACCGGGCTGCTCACCTTCTACATCGGCCAGCAGATCCTCGGCACCAGCTTCAACGCCCGCTACAAGGTGACCGCCACCTTCGACGACGTCACCGGCCTGCTGGAGGGCGACGACGTCAAGGTCGCCGGCACGCCCGTCGGCCAGGTGGACGGCATCGAGGTGGTGCGCGGCAAGGCCGTGGTGCGGATGGCCGTCGACAAGGACGTCAAGCTGCCGTCCGACTCCACCGCCGCCATCCGCTGGCGCAACGTGATGGGGCAGCGGGTCGTCTACCTGGAGCCGGGGACGAGCCGGACGATGCTCGGCGACGGCGACCGCGTCCCGCACACCCGGTCCGTGGTCGACCTCGGCGATGTCGTCAACGCGCTCGGCCCGCTGACCCGCAACCTCGACCCGAACCAGCTCAACAAGATCCTCTTCTCCTTCTCCCAGGCGCTGGACGGCAACGAGCAGAACATCTCGCTGCTGACCGACAACCTGGACCTGCTCCTGCAGACGTTCGCGGCGCGCAAGAAGACGATCGAGGGAATGATCGACGACTACGAGACGGTGAGCGGCGCCGTCGCCACCCGCGACAAGCAGATCGCCGCGAGCATCGACAACCTGGAGTCGCTGACCAAGGTGTTCGCGAACAACCGGCGGCTGCTGGAGAACGCGATCGTCGAGATCGGCGGCGTCACCACCAACCTCAACCAGGTGCTCGGCGGCAACGACGCCCAGCTCGCCCGCATCATCGACAACCTCGGCAAGTTCGCCACCACGTTCCGGCTCAACGTCGACCAGCTCGAGAAGATGGTGCAGCAGCTCCCGCTGACGCTGCGGCAGCTGTTCTCCACCGCGAACGGCGGCCACTTCCTGCGCACCAACGCGCTCTGCCTGAACGTGATGCAGGGGCCCTGCCCGTTCCCGATGGAGCTGCCGAAGGCGCCCGGCACCGGCCAGCCGTCCAAGGACGACCTCGCCAAGCTCAAGGCGATGCTGCAAGGGGGTGGCGGCTGATGGCGCTGAAGTCCCTGCGGGACGTCAACCAGAAGCTCGTCGCGATCGTCACGGTCTCCGCGCTCGGCGCCGCCTGCGTGTTCGCGTTCGCCGTCGGGCAGCTGCACCTGTTCGAGCGCGGCTACACGATGAGCGGCGAGTTCAGCGACGCCGCCGGGCTGAAGAAGGGCCAGGACGTCCGGGTCGCCGGAGTGAAGTCGGGCCGGGTCACCTCGGTGACGCCGGACTTCAAGCACGGCAAGGTCATCGTTACCTGGCACGTCAACGCCGGGATCGACCTCGGGCCGAAGACCCGGGCGGAGATCCAGACGACGACGCTGCTCGGCGGCCGGTACCTGCGGCTGTCCGGCCCGGTGTCCAAGCCCTACATGTCGGACGTGCCGGAGTCGAAGCGGCGCATCCCGCTGACCCGCACCAGCGTCCCCTTCACCGTCCCCGAAGCCCTCGAAGGCGCGCAGAACATCGTCGGCAAGCTCGACGAGAAGAGCATCGACAAACTGCTCACCGAGGTCAACAAGATCAAGTCGCCGGGCGCGGAGAAGCTGAACCGGGTCCTCACCAACATCCAGGACGTCTCCCGGATGCTCAACGACTCCTACCCGCAGATCCAGAAGCTCATCGAGAGCAGCAAGACGATCACCGGGACGCTGGCGGGCAAGGACGAGCAGCTCCGCGAGATCATCAACTCCAGCCAGGTGCTGCTGCAGACGCTGGTGCGGCGCCGCAACGAGCTGGCCGCGACGATCGGGCAGGGCAACCGGACCGTCCAGACGCTGTCCAACGTCATCTCCAAGAACCAGAAGCAGCTCGACGCGCTGCTGGACAACCTGCACCTGCTCACCACCAGGCTCGCGCCCAACATGGACGCGCTCAACACCGACTTCTCGCTGCTCGGGCCGACGTTCCAGCAGGTCGCCAACCTCAAGGGCAACGGCAACTGGATCGAGGGCGTGCTCACCGGGCTCGGCCCGCTGCAGCCGCCCGGCCCGATCTCCACCCGGCGCCAGGGAGGCAACTGATGGGCAGGGGGAAGGGCCTCGCCGCGGCGCTCGCCCTCACCATGGCCGCGTCGGCCGGCGGCTGCTCGCTGGCCCCGTCCGGCGGCGACCGCACCATGGTCGTCTACGTCCCGAAGGCGCGCTCCTTCTACAAGGAGTCCAAGGTCAAGGTGATGGGCGCCGACGTCGGCCTCGTCGACAAGGTCGAGAACCAGGGCGACAAGGTCAAGGTGACGTTCCACATCCGCCGGGACGTCCCGCTCCCGCGCGGTGTGCAGGCGTCGATCGTCCCGCTGAACCTCATCGGCGAGCGGAACCTCGTCCTGCACCCGGCGTGGAAGCCGGGGGAGGAGAAGGAGACCGCGAACGTCATCCCGATCGAGCGCACCCACGTGCCGGTCGAGGTCGACGACGCGCTCAGCTCCTTCACCAACCTCGCGAACGCGCTCGACCCGACCAAGATGCAGTCCGCGCTCGGCACCGCCGCCGGGACCGTCAAGGGCAACGGCAAGGAGTTCAACGCCACGCTCGAGCAGAGCGCCCGCCTCATCGAGAACGTCGCCGGGCAGGACCAGGACCTCATCGCGGTCGCGCGGAACCTCGACCGGCTCGCCGGAGTGGTGCGCGGGCGCGAGCAGGTCCTCGGCACGATGATCCGGGACTTCGGCGAGGCCAGCCGGGTGCTCAGCTCCGAGCGCGGCGAACTGCAGCAGCTGATCAGCGGCATCCTCGAACTCGCCAAGAACGGCGACAAGCTGATCCAGAAGTACAAGGGCAACCTGCCCTACGACCTCGCCGTCCTCACCCGGGCCGCGCTGGTCCTCAAGGGCAACGCCAAGGAGATCGCGCAGCTGCTGCACGTGCTGCCCGGCATCGGCGACGCCCTCATCGGCGGCTACAACCCGAAGAACAAGTCGCTGCAGATCCGCTTCGCCACCGACGCCTTCCTGCGGACGTGGCTGAAGGGCCTGATGAACACCGACGACGTCGGCTGCCCGCTGCCCAAGCCGAACTCCAACTGCCCCTGGGACGGAGGCAACTGATGGGCCGAGTCATTGTGAGGGGGCGACCCCCCACACCCCCCGGCAAGGGCCGGAGGGTCCTCCTCGTCATGGTGGCCGCGGTCCTCGCGGTCTCCGGCTGCTCCTACAAGACCGCGGGCGCGCCGAAGGGCGACCTGACCCTGACCGCCACGTTCGACGACGCGCAGGGCCTCGTCGCCGGGCACAGCGTCCAGATGTCCGACATCACGATCGGCACCGTCACCAAGGTCGAGCTCGTCGGCTACAAGGCCAGGGCGACGATGTCCATCGAGGACGACGTCAAGATCCCCAAGGGCACCCGCGCCGAGATCAAGGTGACATCGCTGCTCGGCGAGAACTACGTGGACCTGGAGCTGCCGCCCGGCGGCAGCATGGACCGCGGCCCGTTCCTCGCCTCCGGCGCCGCCATCACCGACACCAGCGTCCAGCCCGCGTTCGAGGACGTCGTCGGGCAGGCCGGGCCGCTGATCCAGGCGCTCGCCGGCGACGACGTGGCGACGGTCGTCAACGCCGGCGCCACCGCGCTGGACGGCAACGGGCAGAAGCTCAACAAGACGATCGCGCAGGCGAGCGACCTGCTGAGGATGTTCGCCGCCCAGCGCATCGAGCTCGGCGAGTCCATCGACCACTTCGCGCAGCTCGGGCACTCGCTCGCCAAGGGCAGCGACGCCCTGGCCGAGGCGCCCGGCCAGCTCGAGCGCACCAGCCGGATGCTGAACGACGACAAAGACAAGATCATCAAGGCGGTCGACAAGCTCACCACGATGGCCCGCGAGCTGAACGACAAGGTGCTGGAGGGCCGCATCCAGCGGTTCCGCAAGCTGCTGAACGACCTCGACCCCGTCCTGCAGCAGCTCGGCAGCAACCGCAAGCGCCTCACCGCCGTGGTGGACGGCATCGTGGCCTTCTCCTACAAGATCCCGCTGGCCAGCTACGACGGCCAGCTGCTGCTGTACCCGATCCTCCGGATCACCTGGCCGGACGGGCGGCCGCTCTTCCCCGGCCTCAGTGAGGCGCCGAAGAAGAAGAGCACGACGCCGGAGATTCCGAAGCAGCTCAGAGACGCTCTGCCGGACCTGGAGAAGATGCTGGAGCCGCGCGGATGAGCAGGCGACTGACGATCAACCTGGCGGCCTTCGGCATCCTCGCCGTGGTCATGCTCGTGTGGGCGTTCAACAACGTCATCCGGTTCGACTTCATCGACCGGCCGTACCACATCACGGTCGAGTTCGAGTCCTCGCCGGGCCTGCACCCGAACTTCGAGGTCGACTACCTCGGCCTGCGGATCGGCAAGATCGACTCGGTGAAGCTGGAGAAGGACAAGGTCATCGTCCGGCTCGACATCGACCGCGGCGTGACGATCCCGCAGGGCGTCACGGCCGCCGCCGCCCGCAAGTCCGCGGTCGGCGAGCCGGTCGTCGAGCTGACCCCCGGCGCCGGCAGGGCCGACGCCCCGGCGATGAAGCCCGGCACCGTCATCCCGGTGTCGCAGACGTCCGTCCCGCCGAAGTACGGCGACCTGTTCGGCGCGGTCATCGACTCGCTCAAGGCCATCAACCCCGAGGACGCCAAGATCCTCACCCACGAGCTGGCCGAGGGCTGGTCGGGACGCGAGGAGTCGCTCCGCCAGATCATCAACGGCGGCGACGACCTGACCAAGACGTTCGCGGAGAACACCGAGCTGCTCGACGGGCTGACCAAGGACCTCGGCCGGATCACCACCGTGCTGAACCGAAACCGCGGCTCGCTCGGCGCCGGCATCGACAACCTGGCCGCGCTCACCGCCGCGCTCAGCCAGGTCCGCGGCCAGATCGCCGAGCTGCGCGACCGCGGCCCGGACCTGCTGTCCACCGTCAACGGGCTGCTCGGCAAAACCGAGGGCGACTTCGGCTGCACCGTCGACATGCTCGGCAACTGGGGCGTCGGGAAGTACAACCCGCGCTACCTGTACGACCTGAACAAGACGCTGGCGAAGGCGCCGCAGCTGAAGAACGTCCTCGACAACGTGATCGGGATGGACCAGGGCAAGCCCGTCCTGAACGTCGTCTTCCAGGTCACGCTGAACACGCCCGCGACGCTGGAGTACAAGTACCCGCTCGGGCAGCCGGCCGTGAACAAGGTGCCCACCTGCCCCGGCGGGCGGATGCCGGCGGTGACGAAGCAGAAGCCCTACAAGGCCAAGAACCCGGGCGAGACGATCCCGACGCACGACCCCGCGCTGGACCAGAAGAACGTGCAGGCGAAGAAGGCCGCCAACAACGAGGACTCTTCCGGCGGCCCGCCGCTGTGGCTAGTGTACGTTCCCCCGGTCATCGCCCTGCTGGTGCTGATCAGGGTCATGATGGGCTCGGTGCCCGTGGTGTCCCGCCTGAGCCGGCTGCGCCGGCGGAAGGACTGAGCCGGTGACGTGCTGAGCCCGGCCGCGCCGGAGCAAGGACTGACCCAATCCCCGAGGAGTTGCCCAAGTGACAGCCAAGACCGGCAAGACCGGCAAGGACGAGGTCGACGAGGTCGAGGCGGTCCCGGCCGAGGAGCAGGCGGAGACCGAGGAGGCGGCTTCCGGCGAGGCCGCGGAGGCCGCCGCGGCTCCGGCGCGGCCCGCCGCCAAGCGCAAGCGCCGCGTGCGGGTCATCGAGGTCATCGACGACGAGGACCTGGACGAGGTGCTGGAGGCCCTCGACGCCGAGGACGCGGCGGAGGCCGAGGCGGAGGCTCCGGCCGAGCCCGCCGCCAAGGCCGCTCCCAAGCCGGCCCCCGAGCCGGTCGCGAAGCCGGCGGTGCAGACCGTCAAGCCGCGTCCGGCCGCCCTCGAACCCCCGGAGAAGGCCGAGGAGAAGGAGCCGGCGCGCACGGACGCCTTCAGCCTGCCCCTCGTGCCGACGGTGGTGCTGGCCGTCCTGATCGTGGTGCTGGGGGGACTGGCGATCTGGCAGGGGACGAGCGCGCACTCGCTGTCGTCCAAGCAGGACGAGCGGGAGGCCATCGGCAAGGTCGCCTCCGCGTACGGCGACGTCGCGTACAACTACAACGCCGCGAACTACCAGACGCAGACCGACAAGGCCATGAAGCTGCTCGCCGGGGACATGCTCGACGACTACAAGAAGAACACGGTGCCGACCGTGGCCAGCGCCTTCCAGGCCGACGCGCAGGTGGTGCTGTCCTCCAAGAGCAACCAGGTCTTCGTCGGCAGCGTCAACGGCAAGTTCGCCACGGCGGTGCTCATGATGGACATGTCGCTGAAGACCAAGAGCGGGGCGATCAACCAGCCCGCGACGCTGCTGCGGCTGTCCCTCAGCAAGATCGACGGGGACTGGAAGATCACCCAGCAGTACCCGTCCGGCATCAACGACCAGAACCGGAACCAGCAGCAGGGCCAGATCCCCGGCGTGCCGAGCGGCGGCGGGTCCACGTCTCCGTCGCCGAAGGCGGAGAACAGCGAGAAGCCGAAGAACTGAGGTTCGCCGGCAGGGGCCGCCCCGCGCGGAAGCGTGCGGGGCGGCCGCACGTTATGCGTACGACGACGGGGCGGCGGGACGAAGGCGGGGCGGCATGGTGACGGTGACGGAGCAGGACGGGCAGGGCGCGATCGTCGCCGACGACGTCGTCCACGAGTTCGGCGCGCTGCTCGGGGCGGCGTCGGCGCTGGAGCGGATCGCGGGCCGGGAGCTGGAGCGCCGCTGCGGCATCCGGCACGCGGCCTTCGAGGTGCTGCTGCGGCTGTCGGGCGCGGACGCCGAGTGCCCGCGGTCGATGGGCGGCCTGGCCGGTGAGCTGATCCTGACCAGCGGCGGCATGACCCGCATCATCGACCGGATGGAGGAGGCCGGCCTCGTCCGCCGCGAACCGGCCCCCGGCGACCGGCGCCGGCAGATGGTCGACCTCACCCCGGCGGGCCGCGCGAAGCTGGAGGAGGCCCTGCGCGTCCACGCCGAGACGCTCCGCGAGCACTTCGCCGGCCCCCTCACCGAGGAGCAGCGCCGCGCTCTCGTGGACGCCCTGCGCACCCTCCGCGCCACGGCCCGCGAGGAACTCGGCGACCTCCGCTAGCCACGTCGTTGACCTGCGGCGTGTTGTTGCTTTCGACGCGCTCATAACAACAACACGCCGCAGGTCAACGCATCGGCCGCATTAGCGGGAGTAGTGCTCGACTACCAGCTGCTCGTCGCAGATCACCGGGATCTCCGCGCGCTCGGGAAGCCGGGTGAGCCTTGCGGCGAGCGCCTCGTGCCGGACGTCGAGGTAGGGCGGGACGTTCTCGGCGTGCCCGCCGGCTGCGGCGATCTGGAACGCGTCCATGGCGCGGCTGCGCTCGGCGATCGTGATGACGTCGCCGGGGCGGAGCCGGTAGGACGGCCGGTCGACGCGGCGCCCGTTCACCAGTACGTGCCGGTGCACGACGAACTGCCGCGCCTGGTAGATGGTGCGGGCGAACCCGGCGCGCAGGACGAGCGCGTCCAGCCGGCACTCCAGGTCGGCGAGGAGCACGTCGCCGGTCTTTTCCCCGGCCCTGGCGGCCTTGGCGAAGGCGTTGCGGAGCTGCGCCTCGCGGATGTTGTACTGCGCCCGGAGCCGCTGCTTCTCCCGCAGCCGCACCTTGTAGTCGCTCTCCTGCTTGCGCGCACGCCCGTGCACGCCGGGCGGGTAGGGCCGGGCCTCGAAGTACTTCACGCTCTTGGGCGTCAGCGGAATCCCGAGCGCCCGCGACAACCGTACTTTCGGACGGGTCTTGTCCATCACTCTCCTTAGTGGTTAGGTGAACCTAAGTTAGGTAAGCCTAACTCGATACGTCAAGGAGGTAGTGGTGCGGCGAGCGGAGACGACGGCGGAGGCGACTGCGGAGGGGCCGGGGCCGGCGGAGCGGGCACGGACGCTGGCCTACGGCATGGCGGGCGGGGTGCTCGCCGCGCCCCGCGTTCCGGACGCGCACGTCCCCGCGCACACCACCGACCGGGGCGGCCGGCCGCTGCTGCTCGTGCCGTCCGCCGCGCCGGTCGTCGCCGCGCTCGCCGCCGAACCGGACGACATGCCCGCCACCCTGCGGATCTCCGACGTCGCGCCGGTCGCGTTCCCCGACCGGGTGCGCGGCCGCGCCTGGCTGCACGGCTGGCTCAGCCGGGTGCCGGACGCCGAACTGCGGGACGCGGCGCTGCGGCTGTCGCACGTCCACCCGCGTCCCGAACTTCTCGACCTCAAGGACGGGGACTGGACGGTCCTCGCCCTCGAAGTCGCGCAGGTCGAGATCGACGACGTGTGGGGGAGCGCCACCCTCGAAGCCGAGGAGTACGCGGCCGCCGCACCGGACCCGTTCGTCGCGATCGAGGCCGGCGTCCTCACCCACCTGGACTCCACGCACCGGGACGAGATGGCCGCGCTGCTGCCCGACTCCGTCCCGTCCGGGCCCGTCCGGCCGCTCGCGCTCGACCGGTACGGGATCTGGGTACGCTGCTCACCGCCGGCCCACCCGTCGCCGTTCGACGTGCGGCTCCCCTTCGCCCGGCCTGTCAGTGATCTCCACGGTCTCCGCTGCGTCTACCGGAAGCTGTTCGCCCGCGCGGCCCGGGGCTGACCCGTAGGTACGTACGGCCCCGCACCGGACCCGCGCCGCGAGATGGCGGTGATCTCCCGGATGGCGGCGAGGCGGCCCGCCGGGTGATGCTCGGAACTCCGGTCGAGGGATGCCGAAACGGCACCTTTGTCCGGGACGATCCCGATCGCCGGTCGGTCCTCGCGGGGTGGGCCGGCCGGTGACGGGAACCGTACCGGTGAGGGGCCCGGCGCCCCCGGCCGGGCCGGTGGTCCGCGGCCGCGGAGCGGAAAGCCGGGGGCGTGGTCCGGGCCACTGGTCGCGATTGGCCGTTCCCGGCCCCCCGGATCCGGGCGCAGGCTGGGAACATGACCGGACACCACCCGCAGACCCGCGCCGTCCACCCGCCCGTGATCGCTCCGGAGGGCAGCAGACCGCTCGCCGTCCCGATCTACCAGGGCCACCTGTTCGCCTTCGACGCCGCCGACGACCTGGCCGCCGCCTTCGCCGGCCCGGACGGGGCGTTCTTCTACGCCCGGATGGGCAACCCGACCGTCCGCTCCCTGGAGCGCGCCGTCACCGAACTCGAAGGCGGCGCCGGGGCGCTGGCCACCGCGTCCGGCATGGGCGCGGTCAACGCCGTCCTCATGGGGCTGCTGCGCAGCGGCGACCACGTCATCGCCCAGACCGCCCTCTACGGCGGCACCTACGCGCTCCTCACCAACCTCGCCGAGCGCTGGGGGGTCGAGGTCACCTTCGTCCAGGGCGACGACCCGGCCGAGGTGCGCGACGCCCTGCGCCCCGCCACCCGCCTCCTCTACCTGGAGACGATCGCCAACCCCACCACGCACGTCACCGACCTGCCCGCCTTCACCGAGGCCGTCCGCGGCACCGGCGTGCTGACCGTCGTCGACAACACCTTCGCGCCGCTCCTGTGCAAGCCCATCGACCACGGCGTCGACATCGTCGTCCACTCGGCCACCAAGTTCCTGAGCGGGCACGGCGACATCATCGGGGGCGTCGCCGTCTTCGCCGACCCGGACGTCCACCGGCGCGTCTGGCACCACGCCATCGAGCTCGGCTCCACCGCCGACGCGCACGCCGCCTGGCTGACCGTCCGCGGCCTCGCCACGATGCCGCTGCGCGTGGCGAGGCAGAGCGCCTCCGCCCTGGACATCGCCCGCCGCCTGGCCGCGCACCCGTCCGTCACCCGCGTCCACTACCCGGGCCTGCCCGGCCACCCGCAGCACGAGGTCGCCCGCCGGCTCCTCCCGGACGGCGCCGGCGGCGTCCTCGCCTTCGAACTCACCGGCGGCCGCGACGCCGGCCGCACCTTCTCCGAGTCCGTCGACCTGATCTCCCTGGGCCCGTCCCTGGGCAACATCGCGACCCTGGTCATGCACCCGGCGAGCACGTCCCACCGCCAGATGGACGCCCCCACCCTCGCCGCCGCCGGCATAGCCGAGGGCCTGGTCCGCCTCTCCATCGGCCTGGAACACCCCGAAGACCTCTGGACCGACATCACCCAGGCCCTGCAGAAGGCGACCGGGACGCCACGTCGTTGACCTGCGGCGTGTTGTTGCTTCCGATGCGCTCATAACAACAACACGCCGCAGGTCAACGCACCCGGTGAACCGCGCTAGAGGTAGAAGCCGGTGGCCGTGGCGGGGGTGCCTTGGGCGTCGGGGCGCTTCTCGCCCTTGCGGAGGGCCGCCAGTTCGGCGAGCGTCGCGCCGTCGGCGCCGATGTCGGTGGGCGGGACGTCGGCGTCGTCCAGCCAGGCCAGCGACTCCTGCCGGGTGAGGCGGCCCACCTCGATCTGGGCGAGGCAGCGGCCGGGGCGGACGACGGCCGGGTGCAGCATCGCGAGGTCCTCGTTGGTGGTGATGGCGACGAGGACGTCCCGGCCCTGGCCGAGCATCCCGTCGGTGAGGTTGAGCAGGCGCGACAGGCCCTGGCCCGTCGACTGCTTGGCCTCGCCGCGGATCAGCTCGTCGCAGTCCTCCAGGATGAGCAGCCGCCAGCGGCGGTTCTCGTCGTGGTCGTCGCCGACCGCGACCTCCATCAGGTAGCTCGGGGTGCCGAACAGCGACTCCGGGTCGAGGACGCAGTCGGCCTGGCACCAGCCCTTCCACGCGCGGGCGAGGGCGCGCAGCGCGGTGGTCTTGCCGGTGCCGGGCGGGCCGTGCAGGAGCAGCAGCCGGCCGGCGACCTCGTCGCGGGTGAGGGCCATGACCTCGTCGAGCGCCTCGGCGACCGGCGCGGTGTAGTTGCGCCGGATCTCGTCCCAGGAGTCGGCGGTGATCCCGCGCTCGCTGCGGACCGGGCCGCGCGACCCCATGTGCCAGAAGCCCATCTCGACGTTGTTCTCGTCGGTCTTCGGCGGCTCGGTCGCGTCCTTGACGGTCGCGTCGAGGATCGTCTCGGCCAGCTCATCGGTGACGGCGGACACCGCGACGTAGGCGCCGCCGTTCTTCCAGCGGTTCACCAGCAGCGTCCAGCCGTCGCCCTCGGACAGCAGCGACGCGTTGCCGTTGTCGTGCGCGGCCCGGACGAGGCGGGCGCCGTCCGGGCGCAGCGGCGCGTCCGCCTTCACGTTCTCCAGCCGCGTCGACCGCGACCACGGCTGCTCGCCGGACGCGAACGGGCGCAGCGACAGCACGTCCATGACGTCGGACGGCGAGTTGTCGTCCGACAGGTTGAAGACCACGGGCAGCAGCGGCCCCGCCCCCGGGTCGGCGGTGCTCTCCAGGGGCTCGATCAGATGCAGGACCTCCTGCGGCCTCTCCTGCGACATGGTCATGCCAAGAATGATCACGCGCGGTGATGGGCGGCGTCCAACGAATTACGCCGGTCAGGAGCCGCCGGACTCGCGGGCCTCGCGGGCGGCCTTGCGCGCCTCGGCCTCCTCGAGGTCGAGCTTCTCGGCCTCCTCGGGGGTCGGCGCCGTCCCGCCGAGGTAGGCGGGCTGCCACCAGGTCTCGTCCGAGCGCGGGACCTCGGGGTACTCGCGCTGCGCCTTCTCCAGCAGCTCCGACATGCGGCGGTGCAGTTCCTGCGTGACGGCCTCGTAGTCGTCGCCGCGCTTGGGGTACATCGGCTCGCCGACGAGGATCGTCACCGGGACGTTGCGCTGCAGCAGCCGCCGCTTGCGGCCCTTCGTCCACATGCGCTGCGGGCCCCAGAGCGCGACGGGGACGAGCGGTACCTTGGCCGCGACCGCCATCCGCACGGCGCCGCTCTTGATGTCCTTCACCGTGAACGACCGGCTGATCGTCGCCTCCGCGAACACCCCGACGATCTCACCACCCTTCAGCGCCTTCAGCGCCGCGGCGTAGGACGAGGCGCCTGCGTTCCGGTCGACCGGGATGTGGTGCATTCCACGCATGAGCGGCCCGGCGATCCGGTTGTCGAAGATCTCCTTCTTCGCCATGAACCGCACCAGCCGCTTGGCGGGATGGGCGGCGAGACCGGCGAAGATGAAGTCGAGATAGCTCACGTGGTTGCTGACGAGCACCGCGCCGCCGGTACTGGGGATCTGGTCGGTCCCCTCCAGACGGAACTTGATGTTCAGGGCCTTGAACACACCGACAGCCGTCTTGATCACCGGTGGGTACACGAGTTCGCGCATGTAGGCACCGTACTTGAGCCGTCCATGATCAGCGAGTGTGCGGCCGTCATCGCGATGGATCACACAACGGGGCCGATCTCTGAGAAGGTTGGGGGGTGACGTGATCCGCCGACGGCTGAAGGAGGATGAGCTTTCATGGAACCGTTGGACGCGGCGGCGGACGTGCACGCGCTCATCCGCGACGTGCTGCCCGCCCTGGCGCCCAGCGCCTGGTTCGACCCCGGCACGTCCGAGGTGGTGCTGCCCGTCGGCCGGTCCGAGGCGCGCGCCTCCAGCTGGACGGTCCTGGAGCGGTGCGCCCGCGAGCCGCGCTCGGTATGGCCTCAGGTGGTGGACGAGTGGGTCCGCGAAGTCGGCGACCGCGCGTTCCTCGCGATCGGTGAGATGGAGCTGTTCGGAGACGTCCGGGAACTGCTGCGGCTGCGCATAGTGCCGAAGCTCGCGCCGCGCGACCGGGAGGGCCTCGTCGTGGTCCCGGCCGGCGACCACTTCGACGCGATGGTGATGATCGAGCATCCGCGCTACGGCGGGCCGCTCACCAAGGCCCGCGCCGGGCTGCTCGGCCTGCACAAGCTCGGCTACGTGATGACGAACACCCACGACCGGGAGCTGGCGGACGTCTCCGTCCACGACCAGCCGCTCCTGCCGGGACGCGACGTCCGCGTGGTGAACAAGCCCGGGAGCCGGTACGTGTCGGCGCTGCTCAGCGAGGTCGACCAGTTCCTTCCGTGGCCGAACGAGCACGGCGCCCTGGTGGGCGTCCCGTGCCACAGCACGCTGCTGCTGTATCCGATCACGTCCACGGCCGTCCGCGAGGTGCTGCCGGTGTTCGCGGACGTGGTCCGGGAGATGTACGACGTCGCCGACGACCCGTGCGCGCCCGGCGTCTACTGGAGCCACGGCGCCCGCCGGCTGACCCCGCTGCCCGCCGACGCCCCCACGGAGGGCACCGGCGAGTTCGCGACGCTCCTGCGCCACCTGCCGGACGAGGGCTAGGGCAGCTTCCAGTCGACCGGGGCGGCGCCCTGCTGCTCCAGGAGCTGGTTGGCCCGGGAGAACGGGCGGGAGCCGAAGAAGCCCCGGTCGGCCGAGTAGGGGCTCGGGTGCGGCGACTCGATGCACGGGACGGCGCCGAGCATCGGCTTGAGGTTGCGGGCGTCCCGTCCCCACAGGATGGCGACGAGCGGGCGGCCCCGGGCGGCGAGCGCGCGGATGGCCTGCTCGGTGACCTCTTCCCAGCCCTTGTTGCGGTGCGAGCCGGGCTTGCCGGGCATGACGGTCAGCGACCTGTTGAGGAGGCAGACGCCGTTCTCGGTCCAGGGGGTGAGGTCGCCGTTGGACGGTTCGGGGTGCCCGAGGTCGCTGCAGTACTCCCGGTAGATGTTGATCAGGCTTGCGGGCAGCGGCCGGACGTCGGGCGCGACGGAGAAGCTGAGGCCGACCGGGTGGCCCGGCGTCGGGTAGGGGTCCTGCCCGACGATGAGGACGCGGACGTCGTCGAACGGCTGCGTGAACGCGCGCAGGATGTGGTTCCCGGCGGGCAGGTAGCGGCGGCCGGCGGCCACCTCGGCGCGCAGCCAGTCGCCCGCCGCGGCGATCGTCCCGGCGACCGGCTGCAGCGCGGTCGCCCATCCCGCTTCGACGATCTCCGAGAGTGGTCGTGCCGTCATGGCGCACCAGCCTAGTGCGCCGATCAGGTCCTCGCCGATATTTGCCCTGTTGCTCCCCCTTGTGAAGTCTTCTGACCGCATGAGGTCGGGGGTGGTGAAAATCTTGTCCAGCGCCCGCTCAAAACGGCATATGAACTGGGCGAAACGCCCCGTTAAATCCCTGTTGCTTCCTTCCGGTGCGCGTTGACCTGCCGTCTCCGAGCGCATAACCCATAGAGAGGCAGGGCAGGCGCAGAACGAGCGGACGGGACCCAGAGCATGAGCCAGTTGACCACCGTGGACGCCACCTTCCTCCACGCGGAGACCGATACGACCCACGCCCATATCGCCGGGCTGGGACTCGTCGACGCCGGGAAGTGCCCCGGCGGCCGGCTCACGGTTCCCCTCGTCGCCGAGCTGGTCCGCGAACGCGCGCACCTGGCGGCCCGCCCGCTCCGGCAGCGGCTCGTGCAGGTGCCGTTCGGCCTGGACAACCCGTACTGGGAGGACGACCCCGACTTCGAGCCCGAACGGCACATCAGCGAGATCGGGCTGCCGGCGCCCGGCACCGCCCGGCAGCTCGCCGACATCGTCGGGATGCTCCACGAGCAGCCGCTCGACCTCGCCCGCCCGCTCTGGGAGCTGGTGCTGATCCAGGGACTCCAGGGCGGGCTGACCGCCGTCTATGTGAAGGTGCACCACGCCGCCGTCGACGGCGTGATGGCCGCCGAGACGCTCGCCGCGCTGCTCGACCTGTCCCCGGAGCCGCGCGAGGTGCCGGCCGACGAGTCCGCCCCGGCGGTCGCCCCCAGCATGATCGACATGGTCGGCACCGGGCTGCTGCGGGCCGCGCTGCATCCCGTCCGGTCGGCGGTGTCGCTGGTGCGGACGGCCCCGTACCTGGACGAGATCCCCGGCCTCGGGGCCGTCCCCGGGGTGAGCCTGGTGGCGTCGGCGCTGCAGGGCGCGCTGCGCCGCCCGGGGTCGCCGAAGCCGCCCCGGACGAGCGCGCCGCCGACCCCGTTCAACCTGCCGATCGGCCGCCGCCGCTCGGTCGCCTTCGGGGAACTGCCGCTCGCCCAGATCAAGGAGGTCAGGCGCGCTCTCGGCGGCAGCGTGAACGACGTCGTGATGGCGGTGTGCGCGACGGCGCTGCGGCAGTGGCTCGACAAGCGCGGCGACCTGCCGGACCGCCCGCTGGTCGCGGCCGTCCCGGTGTCGCTGCGGCGCGGCGCGGCGGTCGCCGAGCCGGGCAACCAGCTGTCGCTGATGACGGCGCCGCTGGCCACGCACATCCCGGACCCGGCCGACCGGTACGCCGCCGTCCGGCACGACATGGACGTGGCGAAGCGGCGGTTCACCCGCTCGTCCGGCGCCTGGGTGCGGGACATGAGCGGCGTCCTGCCCGCCCCGCTCACCGCCGCCGTGACGAAGCTGGCGCTGCAGGCCGCGCCCGCGCTGTCGCTGCGCCCGGTCAACCTGATGATCTCGAACGTGCCGGGCCCGCAGTTCCCGCTGTACCTGCGCGGCGCGAAGGTGCTCGGCTACTACCCGATCTCCGTCGTGACGGACGTGAGCGGCGGCCTCAACATCACCGTCTTCTCCTACGACGGCAAGGTCAACATCGGCATCGTCGCCTGCCGCGACCTCGTCCCGGACCCGTCCGAGATCGTGGACCACCTCGTGGACGCGCTGGACGAGTTGAAGGCCCTCAGCCGCGAGTGAGGCCGAGCGCTTCGCGGTGCCGCCACGCGAGCCTCAGCGCGGCGGCGCCGGCGGGCTGCATCGGCCGCGGGACGGTCCCGTCGAACGGCGCGGTCGACACCGTGCCCTCGTCGTTGACCTCGACCAGCCCGCCGAACAGGTCGCCGAACAGGTCGTCGTCGACGGCGACGACCGTGAGCAGGTCCAGCGCGAACGTCAGCGGGTCGACGCCGAGGCCGAGGAAGTGGGCCCGCAACCGGCCCTCCTCGCGCGCGGCGGTCATCGCCCGGTGGAACGGCCAGTCTTCCTGGACGAAGTCGTCGCCGTAGTCCTCTTCCATCCCGAGAAGTTCCTCAGCGAACTCGCGGACCATGCATGCCCACATATCGGGCCCCTCGTCGCGCAGCGGCTGGAAGACCCCGACCGGCATCACCTGGTACAACCCGCCCGCATGCGCGACCTTCGCCGGGTCGCGCCAATGCAGGACGTACGCCCCGGACGCTGTCACCGTCAGCGTCGTAATCGCACACAGGGCAGGCCGGCGAGTGAGGTCGCACGGGTCACCGATGCGGGTCCGCAGCGGCAGGCCGCCCACCCCGGCCGCCAGTTCGTGCGCGGCGGACTCGCCCACGTTCACGCCGTCGAAGTAGCGGGCGGGCCCGAAGCGCAGCACGGGGAGCCGGACGTCGAGCAGCCGGTAGGACGGGCGGTCCTCGAAAACCTTCGGCGGCGCGAGCGCCCCCATGGCCTCGGCGTACGTCCGGTAGCCGGAAGGCAGCCCGTCCTCGGGGTCGGCGACGGCGGGCGGCGCGGGCCGCCCGTCGCCCGGATCGGCGACGGCGGGCGTGACGGGCCGCTCGTCCCATTCGAGCCGGACGTCGGCGAGCGGCACCGGCGCGTCCGGCACCCATCCGTCCCGGCAGAGCAGCGGCGTCCCCGCGACGCGCGGCGAACCGGGATAGAGCGCGCTCGCGATGTCTCCGAGCCGCGCGCGGCCGCCGTTCAACACCGCCCGCGCCGCGCGCCACCCCCGCTCGTCCACCCGCCCACCCTAAGCGTTGACCTGCGGCGTGTTGTTGTTATGAGTGGCGGGATAACAACAACACGCCGCAGATCAACGGAGGGATCAGGCGGCGAGCTTCTGCGCGATGTCGGCCTCGATGAGGTCGGCGTTGATCATGGCGGCGGCCATCGAGCCGGCGGACGCGGCCATGATGACCTGGCCGCCGGGGAAGGTGACGTTGCCCGCCGCCCACACGCCGGGGACGCTCGTCCGGCCGGTCTCGTCCACCTTCACGAAGCCGTTGTCGCCGATCTCGCAGCCGAGGTCGGTCAGCGGGCCGTCCTTGGCGACCCACGTCGGCGCGACGAACACGGCGTCGCAGGGGAGGACGGAGCCGTCCGCCAGCTCGAACCCGGTGACGCGGTCCTCGTCGGCGACGAGGCGCCGCGCCTCGGCCTCCACGACGCGGACGCCGCGCGCGTCCAACCGGGCCGCGTCCTCGCCGGCCGGCGCCTTCGCCGCGAGGAACGTCACGTCCGGCGACCACTGGCGCAGCAGCGACGCCTGGTGGACGGAGTTCGGCGACGACGCCAGCACGACGATCCGCTGGTCGCGGACCTCCCAGCCGTGGCAGTACGGGCACATCTGCACCTCGCGGCCCCAGCGGTCCTGAAGGCCGGGAATGTCCGGCAGGACGTCGGTCACGCCGGTGGTGACCAGCAGCCGCCGTCCGCGCAGAGCGGTTCCGTCCGCGAGGGTGAGGACGAAGCCCGCGGCCGCGTCCCCGGCGGCGTGCTCGACCTTCCCGGAGATGATCTCCCCGCCGTAGCCGCGCACCTCGGTGCGGCCGGTCTCCAGCAGCGCGGCGGGCGGCATGCCGTCGCGGGTGAAGAAGCCCTGCATGTGCTCGGCGGTCGCGTTGCGGGGCTCGCCCGCGTCCACCACGGTGACGTCGCGGCGGGCCCGGGACAGGACGAGCGCGGCGCTCAGCCCGGCCGGTCCGCCGCCGATGACCAGTACTTCGCGTTCCCTGTTCTCAGTCATGCCGCGAGGATGCTCCGGGTCTTCCCGGATTGACAAATATCTTTGCCGATCCTGCAATGGATGCATGGAGACGACCGAGGACGTCCTCGCCGGGGTCGGGCCCCGGCTGCGCAGGCTCCGCCAGGACCGCGACATCACCCTCACCGCGCTCGCCGAGGCCACCGGCATCTCGGTGAGCACGCTGTCGCGGCTGGAGTCGGGCAAGCGGCGGCCGAGCCTGGAGCTGCTGCTGCCGCTCGCGCAGGCGCACGAGGTCCCGCTGGACGAGCTGGTCGGCGCCCCGGCCGTCGGCGACCCGCGGATCAGGCCGCGCCCGAAGCGGATGGGCGACATGACCGTGCTGCCGCTGACCCGGCGGCCCGGCGGGGTGCAGGCGTTCAAGATGATCGTCCCGGAGCGCCGGTGGACGGGCGAAGCGCAGACCCATGAGGGCTACGACTGGCTGTACGTGCTGAACGGGCGGCTGCGGCTGCACCTCGCCGGCCGCGACCTGGTCCTGGAGCCGGGGGAGGCCGCCGAGTTCGACACCCGGCTGCCGCACTGGTTCGGCGCCGTGGACGGGACGGCGGAGGTCCTCTCCCTGTTCGGGCCGCAGGGGGAGCGGATGCACCTGCGGGCCAGGCCCCGGCAGAAGTGACATAACTTGGATATCCGTGCAGACCGCCCAACCTCCCCAGGAATGCCCGGATGACCGGAGAGCCGCGCCCATGGCGTGGCTGCTGTGGGGCGTCGGCGTCCTCGCCTACGCGGTCGCGGTCCTGCACCGGACGTCGTTCGGCGTCGTCGGCCTGGACGCCGTCCACCGGTTCGACGCGTCCGCCGGGATCCTCGCGTCCTTCACCGTCCTGCAGCTGCTCGTCTACGCGGGCCTGCAGATCCCCGTCGGGCTCCTGCTCGACCGCGTCGGCCCCCGCCGGATGGTCGCGGGCGGCGCGCTGCTCATGGCCGGCGGGCAGGCGCTCATGGCCGTGTCCACCGACATCGGGACGGCCGTCGCCGCCCGCGTGATGGTCGGCGCGGGCGACGCGATGACGTTCATCAGCGTCCTCGGCATCGTCGTGACCTGGTTCCCCGGACGCTACATCCCGGTCGTGACGCAGCTCACCGGGCAGCTCGGGCAGCTCGGCCAGGTGCTCAGCGCGATCCCGCTGGTCGCGCTGCTGCACGGCCCCGGCTGGGGCACCGCGTTCGGGTCGGCGGCGGCGCTCGGCGTGCTCATGGCGGTGCTGGCGGTCGCCTTCCTGCGGGACGGGCCGGGCCACGCCGACGTCCCCACCCTGCGCGAGACGGGCGTCAACCTCGTCGCGGCGTGGCGGCACCCCGGGACGCGCCTCGGGCTCTGGTCGCACTTCGTGACCCAGTTCTCGTCCAACACGTTCGCGCTGATGTGGGGCTACCCGTACCTGGTGTCGGGGCAGGGCATGGCACCGGCCGCCGCGTCCACGCTGCTGACGCTGTTCGTGCTGGTCAACGTCGTGTCCGGCCCGTTCATCGGGCGGCTCGTCGCCCGCTACCCGCTGCGCCGGTCCTGGCTCGTCCTCGGCATCGTCGCGATGAACGCGGCGGCCTGGGCGGTGGTCCTCGCCTGGCCACCGCCCGCCCCCGCCTGGCTGCTGGTGCTGCTCATCCTGTGCGTCGCGCCGGGCGGCCCCGGCTCCATGATCGGGTTCGACTACGCCCGGACGTTCAACCCGCCCGGCCGGCAGGGCACCGCGACCGGCATCGTCAACGTGGGCGGCTTCATCGCCTCCCTCGTCACGATCCTGCTGATCGGGCTCGTCCTGGACGCCCTGTCGCCGGACGGCGAGTTCACGCCCGAGGCGTTCCGCGCCGCGTGGACCGTCCAGATCGGCATCTGGGCGATCGGCATCGCCGGCGTCCTGCGGACCCGCCACCTGGCCCGCCGCCACATCGGCCTCAGCACCGGACGCCGGCGCCGCCGCCGCTGATCGGGCCCGCTCAGGCGCGCAGCTCCAGCGTGCAGCACTTGGGCCCGCCGCCCGCCTTGCGCAGCTCGGACAGATCCACCGGAACCGGCTCGTAGCCGTGGGCCCGCAGCGTCTCGATCAGCCCGGTCGCCTCGGCGTTGATGACGACGTTGCGGCCGTCGCACACCGCGTTCAGGCCGAGCACGGCCGCGTCCGCCTCGGTCGCGATGACCGCGTCCGGGAACAGCCGCTCCAGCACCGCCCGGCTGCCCGGCGAGAACGCGCCCGGGAAGTAGGCGACGTTGTCGCCGCCGAGCGGGAACAGCGCGGTGTCCAGGTGGTAGAAGCGCGGGTCGACGAGCCGGAGCGTCACCACGGGACGTCCGAGGAACTCCTGCGCCTCCTGGTGGGCGGCGATGTCCGTCCGGAACCCGGTGCCCGCCAGGATCACGTGGTCGAGCGTGAGGAAGTCGCCTTCGCCCTCGTTGGTGTGCTGGGCCTCCAGCACCTCCGCGAACCCGTTCTCCCGCATCCACTTCGAGTACGCGGGGCCTTCCGCGTGCCGCTCGGGGAAGGTGAACTTCGCCCCGTAGACCCGTCCGCCGACGACCAGCGCGCCGTTCGCCGCGAACACCATGTCGGGCAGCCCCTCGATCGGGTCGATGAGGCTGACCTCATGCCCGAGCGCGAGATAGGCGGCCCGCAGCGCCTCCCACTGCGCGACGGCAGTCCCGGCGTCGGCACCGGCCGCCGGGTCCATCCAGGGGTTGATCGCATAGGTGACGGTGAAGTGCTCGGGACGGCACATCAGGAAGTGCCGCCGCAGCGCGGTGCGCTCAACGGTGCTCGGCTGCATTGCCGGCAGGACGGTCATACGTGTCTCCAGGGACATCCGAGAGGGGGATCGACTAATCGGAAGCCTAGGAAGGAAGGCGAAGCAATCCAATGCGCCAACCTTGCTCCCACCTGCCACTTCGTTGCGCGTTTTCCCGGTGTACGCGCTATTCGTTGCGCCGCGCATTCGTGCGACAGGTCAGCGATTGTCGGGGGATGTGGTGCGGAGGGTGAGGGCGGCGTAGAGGACGGGGAGCATGCAGACGATCTGCATCGCGGTGTACCAGGGCGGGCAGACGCCGGGGATCAGGTCGACGCCGATGATCGCTATCGGTAGGACGATGGCGACGGCCCTGAGGCGTTCGAAGGCACGCTGGGAGCCCCGGGACGTGAGGACGGCCGTCCGGTAGATGGGCACGGCGACCACGGGAAGCAAGAGCGCCCTGACCCACATGAACGTGTTCACCGTGTGGCCGGTGCTCGACGCCACGATGACCGTCACTAGGGCGGCGGTGCTGAATGCGGCGTAGACCTTGACGGCCTTCTTCGCCCTGCGTGTGTTCGTCTCCATGTTCGTGACGCTACGAAGCGCCTGGTCCGGGCGGTATCCGGCTGGACGCACGGGTGGGTGGGGCTAGACCCACTCCTTGGCGATCGGACGTGGCGGGGCGCTCTTTTGGGGTGCACGCTGGAAGCGGCGGACGAGAGGGAGGGTCATGCGGCAGTTGGGTACCTGGGCGGCGCGCACCGGTGTGGGGTTCGCGCGGGCGTGCCTCGTGGCGGTCGTCACCATGCTGGTCCCCGCCGTGTGGGGCCTGGCGGTGGCGTGGGCGATCTGGTGGGGGCCGTGGAACCCGTGGTCGTGGGTGGGGCCGCTCGTGCTGGTGTGCGTCGGCACGCTCGGGCTGTCCCGGCCGGTCTGCCGGATGGTCCGCTTCCTCGTGGAGAGGTGGACGGGCACCGCGATCCCGTCCGGCTACCGCGAGCCCGGTCCGGTGGTGCGGATGTCCACCGGGTACTGGTGGAACGGCTTCTCCTACGAGCGCACCCGCCGCGACGCCCTCTTGGACCAGAAGTGGCGCGTCCGGTGGCTCGACCCCGCCAACTGGCGCGACCTGCGTTTCGTCGGGATCGCGCCGTTCGCGGCGGGCCTCGCGGCGTGCGTCCCTCCGGCCGGGGTGGGCGTGGCGGCGGCCGGGCTCGGCCCCGCTCCTGTCCTCGCGGCCGCCGGCCTGGTCGTCGCCGTCGCCGCCGCGCCCTACGCATGGCGGCCGCTCGTGCCGGTGGCCGTCCGGTACCTGCGGCCGTCCCGGGCGATGGCACTGGCCGACCGCGTCGAGGAACTGGCGGGCCAGCGCGCGGACATAACGGTCTCCCAGGCCGCCGAGCTCCGCCGGATCGAACGGAATCTGCACGATGGCGCCCAGGCCCGGCTGATCTCGCTCGGGCTGTCGCTGGCGACTGCCGAGAAGCTGATGGAGACCGACCCGGCGCGGGCCAAGGCGCTGATGCGGGAGGCGCGCGGCGGTGCCGCGGCGTCGCTGGCCGAGCTCCGCGAGCTGGTCAGGGGCATCAACCCGCCGGTGCTGAACGAGCGGGGCCTCGTCGACGCCGTCCGCGCGCTGGCCCTCGACACTCCGCTGGACGTGACCGTCAGCGCCGGCGCCGAGCCCCGCCTGGACCCGCCGATCGAGTCCGCCGTCTACTTCGGCGTCGCCGAACTGCTGACCAACGCGGTCAAGCACGCCCGAGCCACCACCGTGCGGATCTCGCTCACGCGGGACGGGACGGGCATCGTCGTCCAGGTCGAGGACGACGGCCGGGGCGGCGCCCAGGAAGCCCCCGGCGGCGGGCTGGACGGCCTGCGCCGCCGCATGGCCGTCTTCGACGGCACGCTGGAGATCGCCAGCCCGTCCGGCGGCCCGACCCGTGTGCGGCTGGCGGTGCCATGCGAGTCCTTGTAGCCGAAGACCTCTACCTCCTGCGGGACGGGATGATCCGGCTGATCGAGGCGTACGGGCACGAGGTGGTGGCGACGGCGGCCACCGGGCCCGAGACGCTGGAGGCGCTGCTCGCCTGGCGTCCGGACGTGTCGGTGATCGACGTCCGGATGCCGCCGACGCAGTCGGACGAGGGCCTGCGCGCCGCCCTCGCCGCGCGGGCCGAGGCGCCGGGGCTGCCGGTGCTGATCCTCTCGCAGCATGTGGAGCAGCTGTACGCCCGCGAACTGCTCGCCGACGGCTCCGGCGGCGTCGGCTACCTGCTGAAGGAGAGCGTGTTCGACGGCGACCAGTTCATCGACGCGCTGGAACGCGTCGCGGGCGGCGGGACGGCGATGGACCCGGCCGTCATCGCCCGGCTGCTGTCCGGCACGTCCCCGGCCCGGGGTCTCGAACGGCTCACCGAACGCGAGCACGCGGTGCTGGCCCTCATGGCGGAGGGGCTCTCCAACCAGGCCATCGGCCGCCGCCTCTTCCTCAGCGAGAGCGCCATCGGCAAATACACGACGTCCATGTTCGGCAAGCTCGGCATCGTCGACGACGATGACACCAACCGCCGCGTCCGAGCCGTCCTCGCCTACCTGAACAAGCCGTAGCGCCGGATCGGCGTCCGTGCCCGGGGTAGAGGGAGGAACACGGACGAGGGGGCGCGGGACGGCGTTCGACTCGGTCACGTCGTGGTTCATCGCGTTCTTCCGCGCGATCATGCCCGCGCTGGCGGGGATGTCCCGCATGCCCCGCCACGTGTTCCTGCTGTTCAACGCCGCCGGCGGCCTGGTCTGGGGGGTGGGCTTCACCATGCTCGGCTACTTTGCCGGGAACGCCTACTCCCGCATCGAGCACGTGGCCGGCCAGGCCGTCGCGATCGCGGTCGCCTGCGCGGTCGTCCTCGCCCTCGTCGTCTGGCGAGTCCGCCGCAGACGCGCCCAGCACCCCCGGAACCGCGACTGAGCACTTTCCCGCCGCCGCACCGGCGGGTCGTAACCCCGAGCCTCACCGCCGAGGGACACCGTCGAGGACGTCGCGAAGTACTCAGCGCGGTTGAGTAAGAGTGCCCAGGGCACGGCCGCCGCGGTCGTTCATACTCGGCGGGTATGGAGACAGCGCACATTCCGCCCAGAAGGTTGCTCTGGTTGCGGGGCGAGGTGGCGGCCTGGCAGGCGGAGGGGCTGATCGACGGCGAGACGGCGGCGCGGATCGCGAGCAGGTACACGGACAGCCGCCGCTTCGCCCTGGAAAGACTGGTTCTCTTCCTCGGCTCGGCGTTCGTCGGCGTGGGGCTGATCTGGACTGTCGCCGCGAACTACGAGGAACTCTCCCCGATGGTGAGGTTCGCCGGGATCGTGGTGATCTGGCTGGCCGCGGTGGTCGGTGCGGAACTGCTCGCCTCCCGGGTCTCCGGCGCGCTGCCGGCCGCCGCCCGGGTGATCGCGGTGGCCGCCGGCGGCGGGACGGTCTTCCAGACGGCGCAGAGCCTCCAGGTTCCGGCGGGCTCTTCCAGCCTCCTGGGCGCATGGGCCGGAGGGGCGCTCGCCTACGCCTACGCGACGCGCGGGCGGGCTCCGCTGCTCGTCGCGGCGGGGCTCAGTGTCGGCTGGTACGCCTGGTGGGCGGCCGAGAACGCGGGAAGCCACGGCGTGGTGGTGTGCGCGATGCTCGTGGCCGCCGGTCTCGCGACGGGCCTCGCCGAACTGCACGAGCGGTGGACACCGGCCTTCGCGGACGTCTGGCGACCCGTCGGCGTGCTGCTGGCGCTGGTGGGGCTCTACATCGCGGCCTTCCCCGACCGCGATTTCCGGATGACGAACGCGCTGTGGGCCGGGGTCGCCCTCACCGTCCTCGTCTCCGCCGTCGCCGTCTGGCTCGGTTCCGCGCGCGGACAGGTCGCCGCGATGCTGGGCATCCTCGCCGCGGGAGTGCTGCTTGCGCTCTGGGACCCGGCCGGGTCGATGGCATCGCCCAGCGGCGAGGCGCTCGTCCGCGCCATCGCGGGAATCGTCTGCTACGTGCTGGCCGCCGCCTGGTTCGCGGTCCTCGGGACGTCCCGGGAACTGCCGGGCATCGTGCCGCTGGCCGCCGGTGCGCTGGTGATCTTCGTGACGACGCAGAGCTTCGCCGTCTTCGCACCGCTGTTCTCCGGCGCGGCGCTCTTCCTGGTGCTCGGCGCCGTCTTCCTCGGCACCGGTGTGCTCGCCTACCGGGGCCGCCGACTGATCACGAAGGTCGTCTCATGAGGATCCGCAAGGGTTCCGTCGCGGTGGCGGGCGCCGTGCTCGTCCAGGCCGCGCTGGTCGTCTGGGCCGTCCAGCCGCAGCTGTCGCCCCGCCTGACCGGCCGCGAGTACCGGCTGGCGGTCGCGCCGGTCGACCCGATCGACCCGTTCCGGGGCGCCTACGTAGATTTGAGCTACCCCGGTCTGCCCAGGGGCGTCTCGGGGCCGGGGCGGTACTACGTCCCGCTCGTCAGGGACGGCGCGCTGTGGAAGGGCACCGAGGCCGTCAAGGCGCGTCCTGCGCGGCAGCCCTATCTGGCCTGCGAATCGCCCGGCGGCGGCCTCGACTGCGGGCTCGGCAGCTTCTTCGTCTCCGAAGACCGCGCCCGCGCTCTCGAACAGGGCGTCACCGCCGGACGGCTGACCGCCGTGATCCGAGTGGACGATCGGGGACGCGCCGCGCTCGTCCGCCTCCAACCACGGTGAGGCTTGCGGGCTATGGCCGGTCGTCCAGGGCGCTGAGCTGGAGGCGGAGGGCCAGGCGTCGTTGGGGGGACGTGAGGTCCACCGCGGTCACCTCGGTCATGCGGCGCAGCCGGTAGCGCAGGGTATTGGGGTGGACGGAGAGGGCCTCGGCGGTGGCCTTCGGGTCGCCGTAGTGGTCCAGCCAGGCGGCGAGGGTCGGCAGGAAGGCCGTCCCGTGGGCGTCGTCGTGCGCCCGGAGGACGGGGAGCGGGCCGCCCAGGAAACCGGCTTCGATGCGGGTGGCCTTGCGGGCGCGTTCGACGACGACCGCGTCCCAGGCGTCCTCCAGGAGGACCAGCCCAGGTGACAGGCGGCCGGACGCGACGAGGACGTCCAACTCGGCGGCCTCCGCGCGAGAACGGGGCAGGTCGGTGGCGGCGAGGGCCGGGCCGCCCGCCGCCGCGTAGAGGGTGCGGTCGTGCGCGCGCACCTCGCTGAGGACGGTCCGCAGCCACGGCAGCGACCCGGCCTCGCTGCCCGGACGGTCCGCCAGCAGCGCGAACAGGCCCCCGTCGAGGTCGGCGAGCAGCGGGCGGTGCCAGCCGAAGCGGTGCGTGATCGCCTCCCACAGGTCGAGCCGCCGGGGGAGGTCCTCGCCGCCGCCGAGGACCGCGACGCGCCACGGCGGCTCGGCCGCGCCGGGGCGGACGCCGTCCCGGAGGGCGGCGCGGAGCTGGTCGGCCGAGACCCGGCGCGCGACGCCCGCCTCGGCGCGCAGCCGCAGCAGGTGCAGGGCGATGACGGACGCGAGGTCGGTGAGCCGCCGGACGCGGTCCTGCGGGATCGGCCTCCTCGCCACCACCCAGATCGAGCCGAGCCACTCGCCGCCCGCGCGCACCGGGATGACGAGGCGCGGCAGCATCTGGTCCGGCCCGGCCGGGACGAGGATCGGCTCGGACGAGCGCGTCAGCTTCCGGAACACCCCGCAGGCCCGCAGATGGGCGATGACCTGCGGCGGGACGCGGCGGCCGACGATCGTGGAGACGCGCGCGGGGTCGGTGGTGTCCTGGCGGCCGGAGTAGGCGAGGACGCGGGAGCGGGCGTCCTCCAGGGTGACGGGCGCGTCGGCGATCTCGGCGGCGGTGTCGGCGAGCGCGAACAGGTCGTCGTGCACGCCCTGCGGCGCGTAGGCGCGGTCGATGGCGCCGCGCACCAGCCAGACGACGTGCGTCCAGGACGTGTCCGGCTGGAGTTCGATGAGGGCGGGCTTCAGGGGGCGCGCCGCGGCGGCGACCTCCGCGGCGATCGGCGCCTTGAGGACGACGCCGTCGGCCCCGGCGGTGTCGGCCCGCTCCAGCAGCGCGACGGCGTCCGCCGGGTCGGTCACGCCGACGCCGAGGACGATCTCGCCCGCCTGCCCGGCCGGCTCGCCCGGCTCCGCCAGCACCACGTCGTGCACCTGCCCGCCGCGGCCCGGCGTCACCAGCCGGAGCAGCCCGAGCGAGTCGACGAGGTCGGCGACATCGAGCTTCACCATGCGTCCATTGTGCCGTCCGCACGATGGGCCTCCTCCGGATTGGCCGAACGCGACAGAGACGATCGCCCGAACGCGACCCACCATCGAAGTGACACGCTTCAGCGAGGAGAGGAGTCGCCATGGCTCTCGACGCACCGCCGCGCCGAGTCGCCGTCGTGGGCGCCGGCATGGTCGGACTGTCCACCGCCTGGTTCCTGCAGGAGCACGGTGCCGACGTCACCGTGTTCGACCGCCGGGACGTCGCCGCCGGCGCGTCCTGGGGCAACGCCGGCTGGCTGACCCCCGGCCTGGCGACGCCGCTGCCCGAACCGGCCGTCCTCTCCTACGGCGTGAAGGCGGTGCTCAGCCCGTCCTCGCCGGTCTACGTGCCGCCGAGCGCGAACCCGAGCCTGCTCCGCTTCCTCGCCGGGTTCGCCCGCAACAGCACCGCGGCGCGGTGGCGCCGCGCGATGGAGGCGCTCGTGCCGATCAACGGCCGCGCGCTGCCGAGCTTCGACGCGCTGCTGGACGGCGGTGTCAAGGCCGAGACGAACGAGGCGGGCTCCTTCCTCGCCGCCTACCGGACGGCCGCCGAGCGGCGCGTCCTGCTGGCGGAGATCGAGCACATCCGCGCCGCCGGCCAGGAACTGGAGTACGAGGCCCTCAGCGGGGCGGACGCCCGGGCTCTGGAGCCCGCGCTCTCCGACGAGGTCGGCGCCGCGATCGTGCTGCGCGGCCAGCGGTTCGTCAACCCGGGCGCGTTCGTGCACGCGCTCGCCGACTCCGTCCGCGACCGGGGCGGCAAGATCCGCACGGGCGCCGCCGTCACCGAGGTCGGCCACCACCGGGGCGGCGTCTCCGTCCGCACCACGGGGAGCGACGCGGAGGACTTCGACACGGTCGTCCTCGCGAGCGGCGTGTGGCTCGGCGACCTCGCCCGGCAGTTCGGCGTCCGCTCCCTCGTCCAGGCCGGCCGCGGCTACAGCTTCAGTGTGCCGGTGGACCGCGTCCCGGACGGCCCGGTGTACTTCCCCGCCCAGCGGGTCGCCTGCACCCCGCTCGGCGACCGGCTGCGCGTCGCCGGGATGATGGAGTTCCGCCGTCCGGAGGCGCCGCTCGACCCGCGCCGGATCAAGGCGATCGTCGAGGCCGCCCGCCCGCTGCTGCGCGGCGCCGACCTCGACTCCCGGCAGGACGAGTGGGTCGGCTCCCGCCCCTGCACCCGCGACGGCCTCCCGCTGATCGGCGCGACCCGCTCGCCGCGCGTCTTCGCCGCCGGCGGCCACGGCATGTGGGGCATCACCCTCGGCCCCGCCACCGGGCGCCTGCTCGCCGAGCAGATCGCCACGGGCGACCGTCCGAGCGAACTCGCCCCCTTCAACCCCCTACGCTGACGACCTGCGGCTTCTGGGCGGTTATGGCACTTTCGTCCGGACGGGCGGCACCGGCGCGCTAACGTCTCGGGGTGATCTAGGACCCCGAGACGGGAGGGACGCCGATGGACGAGACGCGCACGATCGTGCCGCTGACCCGGGCCCAGCGCGTCCTGGCCGGGGTCGGCGGCCTGTTCTTCGCGGGCCTCGCCGCGCTGGGCGGCTACGGCTCGTTCGCGTCCGTCCGGGACGTCGCCGAGCCCTGGTTCGGTGCGCAGGCCTGGATCGTCCCGGCCGGGGTCGACCTGGGCATCCTCGCCCTGGTCTCGGTGGCGCTCCTCCTCGAATGGCTGGCCATGCCCATGCCGGCCCTGCGCTGGATGGCGTTCGCGTTCACCGCCGCCACCGTCTGGCTCAACATCTCCGCCGCCCACGGCGACATCACGGGCATGGTCATGCACGCCGCCATGCCCGTGCTGTTCATCACCTTCATCGAGGCCGTCCGGCACGCCATCCGCCGCCGCGCCGGGATCGCCGCCGGGACCGTCCGCGAAGGCGTCCCCATCGCCCGCTGGCTCCTCGCCCCCTTCTCCACGTTCCGCCTGTGGCGCCGCATGGTCCTGTGGCAGATCACGTCCTACCCCGACGCCCTCCATGCCGAGCAGCGCCGCCGCCACGCCCTCGCCCTCCTGGACGACCACTACGGCCGCAAGTGGAAGACCAAGGCGCCCGCCGACGTGGTCTGGATGCTCAAAGACGGCGTCATGCTGGACGAGGCCCTGACCCGCGTCACGACTCTGACGACCCCGCCGCAGCCCGAACCCGAGCCGCCGGCTCCCGAGCCCAAGGCCCCGCCGAAGCGGACGAGACAGACCGTCCCCCGCAGCGTGGCCACCGACAACGAGGCCCGAGCCCTCGCCATCATCGACGCCGAACCGAACATCACCGGCGCCGAACTGGGCCGCCGCCTGAACATCAGCTCCCGCCAGGGCCAGCGCCTCCTGAGCCGCCTGTCCAGCCCCGCCCCGGCGTCCTGAGGACGGTCACCTTTCCGCCTCCCGCACCGTCAATGCGGTGAACGGAAGGGGAAGACCATGGCGAAGTACGACTGGACCGCGATGTACGTCATGCACGACGCGCTGAGGCGGGAGCTGGAGCACCTGTCGAAGCTCGCCGCCCGCGAGGACGCCGAGGCGCGCCGCATCCTCGCCGGAGCGCCCGGCTGGGACCTGTTCACGACGGCCCTGCACATCCACCACGCCGCCGAGGACGAGGCCCTGTGGCCCCCGATGCGCGCCGCCCTCGCCGACCGTCCCGACGGCCTGGCCCTCATGGACGCGATGGAGGCCGAACACGCCTCCATCGACCCGGCCCTGGAAGCGATCGACGCGGGCGCCGAACCCCTCGCCCCCCTGATCGACCGCCTCGCGACCAGCCTCGCCGCCCACCTGAAGCACGAGGAGGAAGCCGCCCTACCCCTGATGGACGAAACCCTGCCCCTCGAGCATTTCGCGAACTTCGGCCAGGTCCACGCCGCGAAACTCGGCCCCAACGCCCCCCGCGTCATCCCCTGGCTCCTGGACGGCGCCGGCGAGACCCACGCGGCGACGATGCTGTCCCTACTCCCCGAACCCGTCCAAGCCGCCTACAAGACCCAATGGCGCCCCACCTACGAATCCCTCGACCGCTGGCCAACCCTCTGACCGACCCGGCGTGCCCGCCCGAGCGGGCACGCCACCGGCGCAGTCGACAAAGGCCGGGCGATTTTCCGCCTTGCGGATTCGCCGCTGGATCTGCAGATCTTCGGGCTGCCGTCCGCGGAAGGAGCGCAGCGCTTCATACCCCTTTACCGGGTGCTGGAGGCGTGGTCGGACGGGGCCGGGGGCGGACGGGGATGACCCGTCCACGGTCGGG
>NZ_SMJW01000606.1 GCF_004348335.1 Actinomadura bangladeshensis
GGTCAGATGAGTATAAGTGACAGTCCGATGCCCGCGCCGGTGAGCGGGTTGGGCGGGGCGTGGCTGCGGCTGTCGGCGGCGTTCACCGACGCCGTCACCGACCTCACCGACCGCGAAGACCTCACCGTGCAGTGCGCGCCCGGCCTCGGGCGAGGCGCCCCGGGTTGTTTCGTCCCGGCGCTGGCCACCATCGAACTCGACGGCACCCACCTGCGCCTGGACCCGGCCACGTGCGATCCGTCCTGGCCCGCCGACCGCGACCGCTACCCGGCCCTGTGGGGCGTCCTGACGCACGAGGCGGCGCACGCCACGCACACCCGCTGGGCGGTCCCGGACGGCGCGTCCGCCGCCGCAGCCGATGCCGCGATGTCGCTGGAAGAGTCGCGGATCGAGGTGGCCCAGGTGCGCCGCCGCCCCGCCGACCGGCGCTGGATACGGGCGTGCGTCACTCACCTCGTCCTGGCCGACTTCACCACCCCACCC
>NZ_SMJW01000063.1 GCF_004348335.1 Actinomadura bangladeshensis
GGATCGCGCCCGGCCGGGGCGGTGTGGCGGTGAAGTCGTGCAGGGCGCGGCGGCCGGCGACGGTGAGGGAGTACAGGCGCTTGTTGGGGCGGCGCTCCTGCTGGACGACGCGGGCCTGGATGAGGCCGCGGTCGGCGGTGGCGAGGTACTCGTCCTCGGTGCGGCCGTCCAGGACGCGGGCGCGGAGGCGTTCGAAGCGGGCGACCTTGGATTCGGCCCACGTCATGCGCTCGCGGATGGCGTTCATGACCGCGCGGGGGTCGCCCGCGTCCACGGCCTGCACCTGCACCATGAGCTCTTCGCGGATCGCGCCCGGCCGGGGCGGTGTGGCGGTGAAGTCGTGCAGGGCGCGGCGGCCGGCGACGGTGAGGGAGTACAGGCGCTTGTTGGGGCGGCGCTCCTGCTGGACGACGCGGGCCTGGATGAGGCCCTCGACCGCCATCTTGTCCAGTTCCCGGTAGAGCTGCTGCGGGGTGGCCATCCAGAAGTTGGCGGCCCCGGCGTCGAAGCTCTTCGCCAGGTCGTACCCCGATGCCTCGCCCTCCAGGAGCGTGGCCAGGACCGCGTTGCGCAGCGACATGACTCCGAGCCTAGCGGCGGTGATGGGTGCTTCGGCCATTAATCAATTTCGTGACTATCCGCATGCCCCGCCGTGCTGGACTACCGGGCCTGGCCAGGGCTAGTGTTATCCGCACCTAGTCAACAAGTTTCATATCGGGGGGTCCCATGCATCCGTTCCGCCGAGCGGTGGAGGCCGGCGACGTCGCGGCTCTGGAGGGGCTGTTCGCGGAGGACGCCGTGTTCACGAGCCCGGTGGTGTTCAGGCCGTACGAGGGGAAGGCGATCACCGCGGCGATCGTGCGGGGCGCGGCGAGGGTGTTCCAGGACATCCGCTACGTGCGGGAGATCGTCAGCGCGGACGGCCGCGACCACGCGCTCGTGTTCCAGGCGACGGTGAACGGCCTCCAGGTTCAGGGCTGCGATTTCCTGCACCTCGACGAGGACGGCCTGATCGACGACCTCACCGTGATGGTGCGCCCGCTCTCGGCCGCCAAGGCCCTCGCCGAGGCGATGGGCGCCCAGTTCGACCGGATCGAACGCGAGGCCTCTGGCGCACAGGCGACGGTGGCAGAGCCGCAGTAAGCGGAGTGTGCGGGGGTCAATGGGTGGGGCGGTCGAAGATCAGTTCGCGGCCGTCTTCCTCGTCCCACTGTTCGCCCATGTAGGTGAAGCCTTGGCCCGCGATCGTGGCGAGGGACGCCCTGTTGTCCGGGCTGATCGTGGCGCGGACGGTCGTGACGGCGGGCTCGGCGGCGGCGCGGTCGAGGAGCGCGGCGAGCATCGCGCGGGCGTAGCCCTTGCGGCGGTGGGCCGGGTCGACGGAGTAGGCGATCGTCAACGTGCCGTTCTCCGGTGCGCCGTGGAAGCCGGCGTGGCCGACGACGTGCCCTTCCGGCTCCGCGACGGCGGCCCGGACGAGCCAGGGGGCGTGGGAGGGGTCCCTGCCGAGCTGGGCGAGGCGGAAGGCCCAGAGCGACTTCGCCTCGTCGGTCGTGAAGTAGCCGGTGAGGGGGATTCCGGCTGCGGCGCAAGCGCGCGGCAGGTCGGCGTCCAGGAGTGCGGCCATCGCGGCGGGCGGGAGTTCTGCGAGCCTGATCGCGGGAGGCATAGGCGGCTCCTTTCGGGAGGGGGGCCGAGCCTACGGCCGGGCGTTCGGCGGGTGCGAGCGATTTACCGGCTCTTCGCGTGGTGGTCGGCGAGGCGGGTCAGCAGGCCGGTGAGCTGCTCGCGTTCGACCGGGGAGAGCGGCGCGAGCAGCTCGTCCTGGATGCCGGTCAGGACCCCGTCCAGTTCCCGGAGGTGGCGGGTGCCGTCCGGGGTGAGGGTGATGATGTTGCGGCGCCGGTCGGACGGGTCGGGAGAGCGGTCGACCAGGCCCTTGGCGGCGAGTTCGTTCAGGGCGGCGACGACGTCGCTGCGGTCGATTCCGGTGGTGCGGCCGAGGTCCGCCTGGCTGGACGGGCCGTACTCGGCGAGGGCGGCGAGCAGACGGTAGTGGTAGCCGCGGGCGCCGGCCGCGGCGAAGCCGGCGCCGACCAGGCGGTGGCTGTGCGCCGAGACGAGACTGATCAGCCAGCTCGGGGCATGCCGGAGGCGCGCGGGCGTCCGGGCGTCGGCCGTCATCATGCCGCTCAGTCTACGGGCTTGTTGGCACGGCCAACGAACGCTAGTGTTGGCCGCGCCAATGTTGGACAAGCCAATGAAAGAGTGGTCATGGACGATCGTCAGCAGCTGTCCGCGCTCGTCAGCCGCCTCGGGCGCTGGCTGGACGACAAGAACTTCGGCGACGGCCGCGCCCTGTTCACCGAGGACGCCGAGGTCCACACCCCCGGCGGCGTCTCGAAGGGCGCCGACGCCCTCATCGAGCAGGCGCGCCGCAACCACACGGTGCCGACCCAGCACTTCATCACCGACCCGCTCATCGACGTCGACGGCGACACGGCCGCGATCAGCGCGAACCTCCTCGTCGTCTTCGCGCACGAGGAGGGGCCGCGCATGCTGGGCGAGCGCTACGACCTGCGGGCCGCCCGGACGCCGGACGGCTGGCGCCTCTCCCGGATCCAGGCGCGTCCGGTCTGGGAGGTGGCGAACGCCGCCGACGCGGCTTAGGGGGACGTGAGCGTGTCGGACAGAGCGTGCAGGCGGGCTCGGGCTTCGGGGTCGTAGGCCTGGTCGTCGGCGCGGGCCTCGCGGAGGCCGTTGAAGAAGCGGCCGGAGACGTCGTCCAAGGCCGGATCGGTGACGAGGCGGTGCGTGGCCTCGACGCCCTCTTCGAGGGTGCTGGCCGGAGTGGACACCATCTTGGTCGGCATGAAGGTGGCCGGGTGCAGGGCGTTCGCGGTGACGCCCGTCCCGGCCAGCTCGTCGGCCAGGTCGATCGTGAACAGCACCTGCGCGAGCTTGCTCTGGCAGTAGGCGCCGAAGCTGCGGTAGCGGCGTTCGAGCATCACGTCGTCGAAGTCGATCGCCTGCTGGCCGAGGCTGCTGACGTTGACGATCCGGGCCGGGGCCGAGGCGGTCAGGGTCGGCAGCAGCAGCCGTGTCAGCAGGTATCCGGACAGGTAGTTCACGGCGAACGTCAACTCGTGGCCGTCCGCGCTCGCCGTCCACGCGTCCGGCCCGGCGATGCCCGCGTTGTTGACCAGCACGTCCAGACGCGGATGGTCGGCGCGGACGGCCTCGGCGAGCGCGCGGGTCTCGGCCAGCGACGACAGGTCGGCGCGGTACCAGGACGCCCGTCCGCCGATCTCCTGGAGGGTCGCCTTGCCGCGCTGGTCGTCCCGTCCGTGGACGAGGACCGTCGCGCCTTCGGCGGCCAGTTGCGCGGCCAGGGCGCGACCGAGGCCGTCGGTCGCGCCCGTGATGAGAATCGTCTGCTGATCGATGGGACGCATGTCCTCCATCGTGCTCGGCGCACGCCCCGACTGACAGTGCCGGTCAAGGACGGCCGAGGAAGTCCCGGATGAGCTTGACGAACTCGTCCGGCCGCTCCATCGGCACGACGTGCCCGGCGTCCAGCTCGACGTACTCGCTGCCGGCGATGCCCGCGGCCAGTTCCCGGTGGTTGGCGACCGGGACCGTCCGGTCCTGCGTGCAGCCGATGACCAGCGTCGGCGCCTCGATCTTCGCGAGCAGCTCCCGGATGTCGAGCCGCTGGAGGAGGTCGAGCTGGCGCAGCCGGGCGTCGGTGGGGCTCATGAAGCCGTGGAACTGCTCGACCGCCTCGTGCCCGAGGCCGGCCAGGAAGGGCGGGGTGTAGGCGGCCAGGGTCCCGAGCCGGCCGAATGCCTCGGGGTTGCCGGTGAGGCTGAGCCACGCGTCGACCAGCTGCCGGAGGTACTCGTCGCCGCCGTGCGCGAGGCCCGCGACGGGGACCAGGCGCCGGACGAGGTCGGGACGCAGCGCGGCGGCCGCGGCGGCCGTCGGCGCGCCCATCGAGAAGCCGACCAGGTCCGCCGGCCCGCCGCCGACGTCCTCGATCACGGCGTTGACCTGGGTGGCGAGGGCCTCGATGGTCAGCGGCGAGCCGTCGTCCTCGGCGACGTCGGAGCCGCCGAGGTCCGGCAGGATCACGGTGTGCCGGTCGCTGAACCGGTCGACGAGCGCGTCCCACATGCCGGCGCCGGGGCCGACGCCGTGGACGAGGACGAGCGCGGGCCCCGAGCCCTCCGTCCGGTAGCCGATTCGGGTGTTTCCAACGGTCAGGTGCGTCATGCCCCCGACGCTGCCAGCGCGCGGACGGCATGAGGAGCGGACCGCTCTTACTAGGACGAACGGTCCTAGCCTCAACCGGGGCCCGAGCACGGATCATGGGGGCATGGAGATGAACCGCCGCGACCTCGCCGACTTCCTCCGCCGCTCGCGGGAGCGGCTGCGCCCGGCGGACGTGGGCCTCGCGTCGGGCCCGCGGCGCCGGACGCCGGGGCTGCGCCGCGAGGAGGTGTCGCAGCTCGCGGGCATGTCCGCCGACTACTACATGCGCCTTGAGCAGGCGCGGAGCCCGCAGCCGTCCGCGCAGGTGTTGACCGCGCTCGCCCGCGCGCTGCGGCTGACCGGAGACGAGCGCGACCACCTGTACGTCCTCGCCGGGCACCGGCCGCCCGCCGGCCCCTTCGCCGGCGAGCACGTCCGGCCCGGCCTGCTCCACCTCCTGGACCGGCTGGACGAGACGCCCGCGCACATCATCGGCGACCTCGGGGATCTGCTCGCGCAGAACGCCATGGCCGAATCCCTTTTCGGGTGCGTCTGCACCGTCGAGGGGCCGGATCGCAACATCATCTGGCGGTGGTTCACCGACCCGTTCGTCCGGGAGGCGTACCCGCCGGAGGAGCACGAGCACTACAGCCGCCTGCACGTCGCCGACCTGCGCGCCGCCGTCGCCCGCCGCGGCGCCGACGAACCGGCGCGGGCGCTCGTCGGGCGCCTCCGGGAGGCGAGCGGCGAGTTCGCGCGGCTCTGGGACTTGCACGAGGTCGCCGTCCGCCGCACCAGCCGGATGCGGGTGCTGCACCCGGAGGTCGGGCCGATCGAGTTCGATGCGGAGGTCCTGCTCACTCCGGCCGAGGACCAGCGCCTCGTCGTCTTCACCCCGCCGCCCGGCACCGCGGCGTCCGATGCCCTCGCGCTGCTGCGCGTCATCGGCCCCGAGACCGCGCACCGCAGCCACGTCCACCCCTGAGCGCTCCCGCAGGCGGTCAGGTGGACGGCCGCAGCCGCCAGAGCGACGTCGTTTCGGCGGCGCGTGCGGCGTGCAGGGGGTCGTCGGGGTCGGCGGCGCGCGGGTGGACGGGACGGGTGTCCAGCCTCCCCGCGACATCCAGACCGGACGACGCGAACAGCGCGCGGAGTTCGTCCCGGGTGCGGAGGCCGAGGTGTTCGGCCAGGTCGGACAGGATCAGCCAGCCTTCACCGCCCGGTTCCAGATGGTCGGCGAGGCCGCCGAGGAATCCGCGGAGCATGCGTCCGCCCGGGTCGTAGACGGCGTGTTCGAGGGGCGAGCTGGGCTTGGCGGGCACCCACGGCGGGTTGCAGACGACGACCCCGGCACGTCCCGGCGGGAACAGGTCGGCCTGGACGACCTCGACCTCGCCTTCCACCTTCAGCCGGTTGATGTTCTCCTGGGCGCAGGCAAGCGCGCGCGGGTCGAGGTCAGTGGCGACAACGCGCTCCACACCGCGACGGGCCAGAACCGCCGCGAGGACGCCCGTCCCCGTTCCGATGTCGAACGCCGTCGCCGTCGAGGGAAGCGGCGCCTCGCCGACCAGGTCGACGTACTCCCCTCTGATCGGCGAGAACACCCCGTAGTGCGGGTGGATCCGGTCGCCGCCCAACGCGGGGATGGGGACGCCCTTCTCGCGCCATTCATGGGCGCCGATCACGCCCAGCAGCTCGCGCAAGGAGACGACGTACGGCTGGTCGTCCGGCCCATACGCCTCCGTACAGGCGTCCTGCACGGAAGGTGCCCGGCGTAGCGGGATCACGTGTCCCGGGTCGAACGGGATGAGCAGCATGCCGAGCGTCCGCGCGCGCTGGGCTCGTGCCTGCCGGTGGAGGTGGAAAGCCTGCACCTGGGACGGTTCCGGCTTGCGCTTGCGCCGCCGCGGCGGGCGGTCGATCCGCCGCGCCATCGCCTGGAGGAGCTGCCGGGCGTTCTGGAAGTCGCCGCGCCACAGCAGCGCGGTGCCCTCGCAGGCCAGCCTGTAGGCGTCGTCCGCGCGGGTCTCGTCGTCCGCGACCACGACGCGGTGGGGCGGCGGGGCACCGCTCTCCGACCGCCAGCGGACGCGATGATCCCGGCCGCCCTCCCGCCAGGAGATGTCGTCCACGAGCAGTACGGTATCGGGGTGCGTCTACCTGGGCCATTGCATGTGCTGAACGAGGGCCTCGCCTTCCTGCTGGAGGTCGCGGCCATCGTCGCACTGGCCTGGTGGGGCTTCACGGCCGGCGGGAACATCCTCGTCAACATCATCCTGGGCGTGGGCGCGCCGGTGGCCGCGATGGTCGTGTGGGGCCTGTTCGCCGCGCCCCGCGCCCGCTTCAAGGTCGCGCTACCGCTCATCCTCCTGGTGAAGGCCGCCGTCTTCGGCGCGGGCGCACTGGCGTTCTATGGCGTGGGCCATCCCGCAGTGGCGGTGGCGTTCGCCGTTGTGGCCGTCCTCAACACCACCCTGGCGACGCTTGACCGCGAAGCCCATTTCCGCACTGCCGTCTAGCCGAGGTCCGCGCTCGACAGGTGGGTGGACGTCTCGGCCAGCTTCTTGAGCGCCGCCTCCGAAGGCGAGCCCGGCTCGGCCGCGTACAGCATCAGGCGGCTGAGGTCGGGGTCGCCGGGCAGATGCAGGGTCTCGAACGGCAGGACGAGCCGTCCCACCTGCGGGTGGTCGATGCGGGCCTCGCCATGGGTCAGGTCCGTGACGTGGTGGTCGGACCACATCCCGGCGAACTCGGGGGCGCGCTCCCGCAGGCAGTCGATCAGCGCGCGCAGGCGCGGGTCGTCCGGGTCCTGCCCGGCGCGGAACCGCAGGTAGGCGACATTGCGGCGCGCCACGACCGGCCAGTTGCCGCCGAGCCGGGCCTTGTAGTCGGTGTTCAGGTGGATCTGGTGCGACCAGGTCCGCTCGTCCGGCGGGACGTTCGCGAGGTCGACGAACACGGCGGCGGTGAGGCGGTTCCAGGCGACCACGTTCGTGTAGTGGCCGACGATGTAGGCGGGCGCGTGCGTGATCGAGTCGAGCAGATGGCGGAGCGGGGTCCGCAGGCGCGGCGGTTCCGCGACCGGCGCGCGGCGCGGCGGGTGCGCGAGGCGGTGCAGGTGGGCGCGCTCGTCGCCGTCCAGCCGCAGCGCCGCCGAGACCGCGTCGAGGACCTCGGCCGAAACGCCGTCGGCGGTGCCCTGTTCGAGCCGGATGTAGTAGGCGACGCTGACGCCGGCGAGCTGCGCGAGCTCCTCGCGCCGCAGCCCGGGGACGCGCCGCCGCGTCCCGTACGAGGGGACGCCGACGTCCTCGGGCCGCAGCCGCGCCCGCCGCGACCTGAGGAACTCGCCGAGTTCGGTGGTGCGCGCCATGCCGCCGAGGCTACCGGCGGCGGCTGCGTTACGGTTGCTCCGCACTTGTCCGGGTGAGGGAGGCGGGGGCCGGATGTACCCACAGCGGTTCGGGACCTACGAGTTGCTGTCCGAACTGGGCGAGGGCGGGATGGGCACCGTCCATCTGGGGCGGGCGCCGGACGGCCGGATCGTCGCGCTGAAGACCATGAACCGGATCGCCTTCCGCAGCGAGGACGGGCACCGGAGGTTCGAGCGGGAGACCGCCGCGCTGCGCAAGGTCACCGACCCGCATGTCGCCGCGTTCGTCGACGCCGACCTGGCGGGCCCCGCCCCCTACCTGGTCACCGAGTACGTCCAGGGACGTCCGCTGGACGCGGTCGTGTCGGCGGGTCCGCTCGGGCGCGACGGCCTCCGCCGGCTCGGTCTCGGCCTGGCGCGGGCCCTGCGCGCCCTGCACGCCGCGGGCCTGATCCACCGGGACGTGAAGCCGGCCAACATCATCATGGCGGGCGGGGAGCCGGTCCTCATCGACCTGGGCATCGCCCATCACGTCGACAAGACCCGGATCACGACCAGGAGGATCGGCACGTGGAGCTACATCGCCCCTGAGCTCGTGGAGAACAGGAAGCCCACCGAGGCGGCGGACGTGTTCTCCTGGGGCGCGGTGATGGCCTACGCGGCGACCGGCCGGCCGTGCTTCACGGCGGACTCGGAACCGGCGATCATCAACCAGATCCTGACCGTGGAACCGGACATCTCCGGTGTCCCCGGCTGGCTGCGCGGCATCGTCGGCCGGTCGCTCGCCAAGGACCCGGACCACCGGCCGTCCGTCCGGACGCTGTGCGAGGCGCTGGCGGACCGGCCGCACGTGGAACTGCTCCGCACCGCCTACCTGGACGCGCGGGACGAGCACGAGCACGCCCGCGCCGAGGGCATCGCGTTCGGCCTGCACGCGATCGCCGTCGCGGCCGGGGACGCCGCGCTCGCGGCGAGCAGCCTGCTGGACCAGGCGCACGCCGCACGCTACTCGGGCCGGTTCGACCGCGCCGAGACGCTGTTCGAGCAGGCACGGGGCGCCTGCGCCGCCGTCCGAGCGCGCCAGGATGAGGGCTGGGCGTGGGACGGCATCGGCGTCTGCCGGCACCGGCGGGGCGAGTACGAGCCGGCGGGGGAGGCGTTCGCCGCGGCGCTCGCCATCGCCGAGGAGGTCGGCGACACCGTGCTGCGCGCGTGGAACCTGTGCAACCTCGGCAGCCTCGCGCTGCGTCGCGGCGATGACGCGGAGGCCGCCGCCCGCTACGACGCGGGGGTGGCCGCGTCTGGAGCGCATCCGGACATCCAGATCGAGGCGCTGAACGGCAGGGCGCGCTGCGCGCTGGCGCAGGACGAACCCGAGGCCGCGGAGTCGCTGTACCGGCGTGCCGCCCACACCGCGAAGGAGATCGGGGACGACCGCCGGGAGGGGTGGGCCTGGTACGACCTCGGCGAGTCCGCGCGCGGGAGGAAGAGGTTCGACGCGGCGAGGGAGGCGCTGGAGAGCGCCCTGGACATCGCCACCGAGCGCGGCGACCGCCTCATGGAGGGCTGGACCCGGTGCAAGCTCGGCGGGTGCCTCCGCGACACCGATCGCCGAGACGAGGCGATGGCCATGTACGAGCAGGCCCGCGACATCGCCGATCTTCTGCACGACGAGAAGATGAGGGACTACGCCACGACCCGTCTGGATGCGCTGACCTCGTCGTCCTGAGTCCTGCTACTGGGAGTGGTACGACCGGGCGGGGGCTGGGTAAGCGCGCCCTACGGCGCGATCGTCGCAGGCATGACCGCACTCACCACCGACGTCTCCGCCCCCACCGAGCGGATGTCGTCGCGGCACAAGCTGGTACTGACCCTTCTGCTCGGCGCGCAGTTCATGCTCGCCATCGACTTCTCCATCCTGAACGTGGCGTTGCCCGTCGTCGGCAGGGGCCTGGGCTTCAGCCTGGACGACCTGCAGTGGATCGCCACGGCGTTCGCTCTCCCCGCCGCCGGTTTCACGCTCCTGTTCGGTCGCGTGGCCGATCTGTTCGGACGGCGCCGGATGCTGCTCACGGGCATGGCCCTCTTGGCCGGAGGGTCGCTGATCGGCGGGCTGGCCCTGTCACCGGCGATGCTGCTGTTCGGGCGCGTCATGCAAGGACTGGCCACGGCTATCGCGACACCGGCGGCCTTGTCGCTGATCACGACGTCCTTCCCGGAGGGACCGCTCCGGACGCGGGCACTCGGACTCAGCGGTGCGCTCATGTCGGCGGGGTTCACCGTCGGCGCGATCCTCGGCGGCGTGCTCACCGACCTGCTGAGCTGGCGCTGGGCGTTCCTGGTCAACGTTCCGGTCGCGGTGCTGATCTTCGCGATCACGCCGGTCGTGATCGGTGAAAGCCGGACGCGAGACAGGGCGAAGTTGGACGTTCCAGGCGCGGTGACCGTTACCGGTGGGCTGCTCGCCCTCGTGTACGGGATCACGGCGGCCGGATCGCGGATGTCGCCGGCCGCGATCACCGCGCTCGGGGCCGCGGCCGTCCTGCTGGTGGCGTTCGTGCTCATCGAGCGGCGCGCACCGGCCCCGCTCGCGCCGCTGCGCGTGCTGACCCGCCGGACCGTCACCTGGGGCAACGTGGGCGGGTTCGTCGCCTTCGCCACCGAAACATCGCTGGTGTTCCTGCTGACGCTCTACTTCCAGAAGGTCCTGGACTTCTCGCCGCTGGCCACGGGCCTCGCACTCGGCGTCCTCGGCGCCGGAACCTTCGCCGGCGGCGTCGCCGCGCCCCGGATCATGGGTCGGCTCGGCGGCCGGGCGACGCTCGTCTCCGGGCTCGTCCTCCAGGCCGCGGCGACGGCCGTGCTCCTGGGGCTCGGCGACTCGCGCGGCGGCCTCGGCCTGCTGCTCGCCGCCACCGCGATCGGCGGCTTCGGGAACCTCGTCGCGATCGTCGCGTTCATGGGGATCGCGACGTCCGGGCTGCCGGACGGCGAGCAGGGCCTCGCGACCGGCCTCGCCACCATGACGCAGCAGGTCGCGATCACCCTCGGCATCCCGGTGATGAGCGCCGTGGCCACCGCGAACTCGTCGGTGCTGGGCGGCGTCCACACCGCGATCGCGGTTAACGCCCTGATCGTCCTCGCCGGAGCGGCCCTCACCGGCACCTTCCTGCGCCGGCCTGAGTGGCGGTGACGATGATGTCGTTTTCTCGCTAGTGGGTGCGTGCCGGCATCGGTGATGCTGGGTGCATGCACGAGGACGTGGAGAGGTGCGTACGGGCCGTCCAGTCGAAGGACGCCCGCTTCGACGGATGGTTCTTCACCGGGGTGGTGACCACCGGGATCTACTGCCGTCCGAGCTGCCCCGTCGTCCCGCCCAAGCCGGAGAACATGCGCTTCTACCCCAGCGCGGCGGCGGCCCAGCAGGCCGGTTTCCGGGCCTGTAAGCGGTGCCGGCCGGACACGTCCCCCGGCTCCCCCGAGTGGAACCACAGGGCGGACGTCGTCGCGCGGGCCATGCGCCTCATCGCGGACGGTGTCGTCGACCGGGAGGGCGTGCCCGGCCTTGCAACACGGCTCGGCTACAGCACACGTCAGGTCGAACGGCAGCTCAATGCCGAACTGGGCGCAGGTCCACTCGCTCTAGCGCGAGCCCAGCGTGCCCAGACGGCGCGGCTCCTCATCGAAACGACTGCCCTTCCCATGGGGGATGTTGCTTTCGCCGCCGGGTTCGCCAGTATCCGCGCCTTCAACGACACCGTCCGTGAGGTCTTCGCGCTGACGCCCTCCGCCCTGCGCGACCGTGTTGCCAACGGGCGGCCACCGGCCGGCTCAGGCGTACTCTCCCTGCGGTTGCCCTTCCGTGCGCCGCTCTGCCCGGACAACCTCTTCGGCCACCTCACGGCCACCGCCGTCCCGGGCGTGGAGGAATGGCGGGACGGCGCGTTCCGTCGCGCCATGCGGCTCCCCCACGGACACGGCATCGCGACCCTCCGGCCCCAGCCCGACCACATCGCGTGCACGCTCAACCTTGCCGACCTGCGCGACCTCACCATCGCGATCAGCCGCTGCCGCTGGATGCTCGACCTGGACGCCGACCCCGTCGCCGTGGACGACCTGCTCCGCACCGACCCCGTGCTCGCCCCGCTGGTCGACGAGGCCCCTGGACGGCGTGTACCGCGCACCGTGGACGCCCCCGAGTTCGCCGTCCGGGCCGTCCTGGGGCAGCAGGTGTCGACGGCCGCCGCCCGCACCCACGCAGGACGCCTGGTCACCGCCTACGGCGACCCCATCGACGACCCAGGCGGCGGGCTGACGCATCTCTTCCCGGCACCGTCTGCCCTAGCCGAACTCGACCCGGAGGACCTGGCGTTCCCGAAGACCCGTCGCACAACGCTCATCACCCTTGTGGAAGCACTGGCGAACGGGAAGGTCGACCTCGGCGTAGGGAGCGACTGGGAGGAGGCCCGCGCGCGCTTGGCCGAACTACCCGGCTTCGGTCCGTGGACCATCGAGACCATCGCGATGCGTGCCCTCGGCGACCCGGACGCGTTCATCCCAGGCGACCTGGGAATCCGGGCCGCCGCCAGGTCCCTCGACCTCCCGAGCACCCCGGCCGCCCTCACGCGGCGCGCCGCCCAGTGGCGTCCTTGGCGGGCCTATGCCGTCCAATACCTGTGGGCCACGGGCGACCACCCCATCAACCTGCTTCCGGCACACTGAGGAGCCTCATGCCTGCACACGTCATCCTGGACAGCCCCGTCGGCCCTCTCACGTTGGTCGCCACAGGCGGCGCCCTGTCCGGGCTCTACATGGAGAAGCAGCGGCACCTGCCGGCGGAGGAGACCTTCGGCGCACCCGGCGACCCGGACACCGAACCCTTCGCCACCGTCGCCGCACAGCTCACCGCGTACTTCGCGGGGGAGTTGACCGAGTTCGACGTGCCGCTCGACCTCCACGGGACACCGTTCCAGCAGCGCGTCTGGACGGCGCTCCAGGAGATCCCCTACGGCGAGACGACGACCTACGGTGAACTCGCCGCCGAGTTGGGCAACCCGTCCGCGTCCCGTGCGGTCGGCCTCGCCAACGGACGCAACCCGGTCGGCGTCATCGTCCCCTGCCACCGGGTCGTCGGCTCCACCGGCTCCCTGACCGGCTACGGCGGCGGCCTCGACCGCAAGCGCTACCTCCTCGGCTTCGAGCGCAAGATCCGCACCGGAGCCGGCGAGGCGATGCTCTTCTGAGCTCTTCTGACTCTTTGTCAGTGGCGGCGGCTAACGTGCTCGACGTAGACGTTCACCGTGGGAAGGGTGACCGAGGTGGAGTTCCGAGTCGACCGGCAGACGCTCGCCGACGCCGTCGCGTGGGCGGCGCGGACGCTGCCGACGCGCCCAGCCCTGCCCGTCCTCGCGGGCATGCTCATCGAGGCCACCGACAAGGGCGAACTGACCCTGGCCGGGTTCGACTACGAGGTGTCCGCACACGCCCGTGAGGACGCCACCGTCACCGAACCGGGCCGGGTGCTCGTCCCGGGCCGCCTGCTGTCGGACATCGTCCGCAATCTGCCGCCGCATCCGGTGGAGGTCTTCACCAAGGGCTCGGAGGTCGTCGTCCGGTGCGGCCCGGCCGAGTTCGGCCTGCTGACGCTGCCGGTCGAGGACTACCCGACCCTCCCCGAGCCGCCCGCCCGCGCCGGCACGATCCCCGGCGACCTGTTCGCCACCGCGGTCGCCCAGGTCACCCCGGCCGCCGGACGCGACGACACGCTGCCGATGCTCACCGGCGTCCGCATCGACATCGAGGGCGACACGATGTGGCTCGCCTGCACCGACCGCTACCGCATCGCCGCCCGCGAGCTGACCTGGTCGCCCGACGACCCCACCTTCACCGCCGGCGTCGTCGTCCCCGCCCGCACCCTCGCCGACACCGCCAAGGCGATCAAGCGCGGCGCGGACGTCGCCATCGACCTCGGCGGCACCGCCGACACCCTCATCGGCGTCTCCGGCGGCGGCCGCAGCATGACCAGCCGCCTGCTGGACGACCAGTACATCAACTACCGGTCCCGGCTCACCGGCACCTGGTCGTCCGTCGCCGAGATCCCCGTCGCCCCGTTCGTCGAGGCGATCAAACGCGCCGCGCTCGTCACCGAGCGCGGCACCCCCATCCGTCTCGCCTTCACCGCCGACGAGGTCCGCATCCGCGCCGCCACGGGCGACTCCGCCCGCGCCAACGAGGCCCTCTCCGCGACCCTCACCGGCGACGACATCGACATCGCCTTCGCCCCCCAGTACCTCCTGGACGGCCTGGCCAGCATCGACACCGAATACGCCCGCCTCGAATGCGCGGGCCCCACGAAGGCCGCCCTCCTGACCGCCATCCCCGACAAGAAGGACGACGAGGAGACCCCACCCGAAACCGACACGGGCTACCGCTACCTGGCCATGCCCGTCCGCCTGACCTCCTGAGCCGCGCCGCCATCGGCCCACCCGGAACGGCGCCCGCCGCGGGGCTCGACGTCATGACCCGGGCCACCGCGCCCCTGCCCAGGGCGGGGACGGGGTCAGAGGTCCAGGACGGCGAGGACGAACCGAACCTCATCCTCACTCGCGTTGCCGTACGAGTGGGGGCGGTCGCCGACGAACACGGCCGCGGCTCCCTCCTGGACGAGGTCCGTGCGGCCGTCGACACCGAGGGTCAGCGTGCCCTCCTCCACGTAGACGATCTCCTTGGTGCCGGGCACGTGCGCGTCGCTCTCCCGCGTCTCACCGGGCTGGAGCACCCAGTTCCACAGTTCCAGCGACGGCCGCGGGTCGCTTCCGGCGAGCAGCGTCCCCGTCCCGCCGTGCTCGCCCTCCCACAGGACGACATGCCGCTCGGGCCGGAACATCCGCACCGGCGGCTCCTCCTCCACCTGCACCAGCCGCGTCAGCGGCACGCCGAGCGCGTCCGAGATGCGGATGAGCGTCCCGAGGTTCGGGTTGCCGCGCCCCTGCTCCAGCCCGACCAGCACGCCCTTGCTGACCCCGGCGCGCCCGGCGAGCTCGTCCAGGCTCCACCCGTGTCCGGCCCGCAGTGCGCGCACGGTCCGCGCCACGGCCTCCCCGATCGCCTCCTGCCCGCCCATCACCCTCCAGCCCTATTCGGCGTTGCCGCCAGACGAACGGAGGCCCTCCGCCAGTGACGGCGCGCGCCTCGCCCACTCCACACCGATCAGTCTCCCGCAGTCCCAAGCCGGCCCCCACGCAACCGTGACGTGGTTGGCATCGCTTGCCGCTTGTCGTCCCGCGCGCACACAGTGCGGCGCCGGACGGCGTTGGAGCGCCTCGCTGCACGATGACGTTATCGCTGGTTGCGAAGGGCGTCGGTCGGTATAGTGGTATGTGGATGTCATTAAAGTGACCGGTGGAGGGGTTCGGATGTTGGAGCGGGTCGGGGTGGACGAGGCCGTGCTGGAGTTGCGGCCGGACTTCGCCGTGCTCGTCATGACCGCCGAGGGCCTGGCGAACGGGCTCAGCGATCGGGTCTCCGAGGGGTGGCTGGCCGAGGCCGCGGGGAAGGCGGACGCCGGGGACCCGCATGTGGAGGCGTGGCGCGAGGCGTACCGGGCGTTCGGGGCCAAGCCGCAGCGGACGCGCCCGTCGGTGGACGCCCTGCTCCGGCGTGCCGACGCGCTCCCGTCCATCAACAGGGTCGTGGACGCCTACAACGCGGTGAGCGTCGAGTACGCGCTTCCGATCGGCGGCGAGGACCTCGACGCCTACCAGGGGCCCGCCCGGCTGGTCAGGGCCACCGGGGACGAGCCGTTCGACGTGGTCGCGGGCGGCGAGCCCGCCGTGGAGCACCCGAACGCGGGCGAGGTCGTCTGGCGGGACGACGCGGGCGTGACGTGCCGGCGCTGGAACTGGCGGCAGTGCGTCCGCACCCGGCTGACCGAGGACACCAAGAACGCCCTGTTCCTCCTCGAGCGCCTGGAGCCGTACCCGATCGAGCGGCTGACCGAGGCCGGCGACCGGCTGGCCGAGCGGCTCCGCGTCGTCACGCCGGACGTGCGGATCGAAAGCCGGCTCATCGGCGGGCGGTGATGGTCACCGTCCTCGCGCTGAGCGCCGCGCTGGCGTACGGGGTCGCCGACTTCCTCGGCGGCACCGTGACCCGCAGAGCGACCGCGATCCGGGCCCTGACCTGGTGCGTTCCGATCGGCCTCGCGGTCGTCCTGGTGTCGGCGCTGCTCAGCGGCGGCAGCCCGAGCACCGGGCCGATGACGTGGGGTCTCGTCGCCGGCATCTCCGGCGGCGCCGGTCTGATCACCTTCTACCGGGCGCTGGCGCGCGGCCCGATGAGCGTGGTGGCGCCGGTGTCGGCACTGGCCGCCGCGGTCCTGCCCGTCGGCGTGGGCATCGCGGAAGGCGAGCGGCTCGATGCGTCCGTCCTGGTCGGGGTCCTGCTGTGCCTCGTGGCGATCGCCCTGGTCAGCATGGAGGCGGACGACCCGGCGAGAGCCGCGGCGCCGCGCGCGGACGGCTGGCGGCGGCTCCTCGACTCGGGCCCGGTCATGGCCGGCGTATCCGGTATCTGCTTCGGCGTCTTCTTCGTCCTGCTGAAGGAGGCCGGGGACGGCAGCGGCCTGTGGCCCATCGTCGGTGCGCGCCTTGGCAACCTGGTCATCGTCATCGCCGCGCTGCTCTTCCTGGCGTTCCGCGGCGGCGACAAGGGCCCGCGCGTGTCCGGACGGACGCTGATCGGGCTGGCGCTCCTGTCCGGCAGCCTGGACGCGGGCGCGAACGTCCTGTACTTCCTCGCCGTCCACGACGGCATGCTCAGCCTGGCCGCCGTCCTCACGTCCCTCTACCCGGCCATCACGGTCCTGCTCGCAAGAGTCGCCTACAGCGAACGCCTACGCACCGTCCAACGCGTGGGCATGGCCATAGCCGTCGCCGGCGTAGCCCTCGTCACGGTCGGCTGAGACGTCGGTGGCGTAGCGGTATTCGGCGGCGCGGTCAGGGAAGGAGCCGGTTCACCATCTGCTCGATGAGGTCGTCGGTCGAGTAGGGCTCCAGGAGCGCGGGCGCGGTGAGGTCGTCCACGATCAGCCCCGACATGGCGAAGTAGAGCAGGGCGACGCCGGTGCGGTCGCCCGGCAGGCCCGCGTTCACGTGGTAGTCGACGACCTCCTGATGCTCCTCGGTGAGGAACTCGCTGAGTTCGGCGTTCAGGCCGGCGCGGCGGGTGGCCTCCAGGCGCAGTTCCAGCATGGCGAGGTTGCCGGCGCGGTCGCCGCGCATCCGGGCCAGCAGCTGGCGCATCAGCTCGGCGGCCAGCTCGTGCGACGGCGCCTGCCTCATGGTCTCGGCGAGCGCCTCGGGATCGGGGGTGAGGCGCTCGCGGGTGCGGCGCATCACCTGGGTGAGCAGCTCGTCGCGGTCGGCGAAGTAGTTGGAGGCGGTGCCGGTGGGCACGCCCGCCTGCTTGTCGATCGCGCGCAGCGTCAGACCGCGCGAGCCCTCGCGGGCCAGGACGTCGATGGCGGCGTCGAGGAGCGCGGTGCGCCGGGTCGGGTTCTGTCGCATGGGGGCCTCCACAAGGGACGATTGACACCACTGCAAGTGAAGTACTAACGTTCAGACCACTTCAAGCACAGTACTACGATTGCAGTGTCCAGAAGGGCGTCCCCATGCGAAAGCTCGTCTACTACATCGCCACCACCCTCGACGGCTTCATCGCCGGCCCGGACGGCGCCGACCCCACCGGCCCGGACGGCTTCTGGCCCATCCCCGCCGACTACATCGAGCACCTGGTGGCCAATTACCCCGAGACCCTCCCCGGGCCGGCGCGGACGGCGCTGTCGGTCACCGCGCAGGGCACTTGCTTCGACACCGTCCTGGAAGGGCGCCGCAGCTACGAGATCGGGTTGAAGGCCGGGATCACCGACGCGTACCCGCACCTGCGGCACCTGGTCTTCTCCCGGACCCTCGCCGAGAGCCCCGACCCCGCCGTCGAACTCGTCGCCACCGACCCCGCCGAGAAGGTCCGGGAGCTCAAGCGCCAGGACGGCAAGGACATCTGGCTGCTCGGCGGCGGCGAACTCGCCGGCGCCCTGTACGGCGAGATCGACCGGCTCATCCTCAAGGTCGGCCCGCTGACCATCGGAACCGGCATCCCGCTGTTCTCCCGCACGGCCGCCTTCGACCCGCGCACCTGGGAACTGACCGACCACACCGTCCTCGGCACCGGCGCCGCGATCCTCACCTACGACCGCCCCACCGACACGGCCCCCGACCCCCGGACCTGAAGGCTCCGAGTCGGCCCTGGCAGGGCTCAACCCGCTGCCACGAGAATGGACACAGCGATCCCCTGCGAACCGTCCAACGCGTCGGCATGGCCGTAGCGGTCGTCGGTGTAGCCCTCATCACGGTCGGCTGAGACGCAGGCATGCATGATGGGTTCCATAATGGCTTTCGCGAGAAGTAGGCCAGTTCGGAGGGTGCATCATGTGGATTGCCAGCTCGTTGCCCTATCTGTCTCCGCGGGGAGCGAATCAGGCGGATGCCTGGTCCCAGGAGGTGGCAGACGCTGGACGCGTGGGAACCCAAAAGATTCGCGAGGTCGGTGAGAAGCTCCCGCCCGCGCAAGTGTCCGAAGCGCTGGGGCTCCCCGAAGGAGCCGCGGCCGTCGTCCGACGGCGGACGATCTTGCTGGACGGCCGACCGGTCGAGCAGGCCGATTCCTGGTATCCGGCCGGTATCGCGGCTGGGACGGCGCTCGCCCGGCCGGGCAAGATCAAGGGCGGTGCGGTCACTCTTCTGGCTGATCTCGGATACACCGTGCATGAGGCCCGGGAGGAGATCGAAGTGCGCGCTGCCACAGCGGAGGAGTCAACCGAACTCGCCCTGCCGGAGGGCGCGCCGGTGATCGTATTGTGGCGCACCTCCCTGACCGCCGAAGGGGTGCCATTCGAAGCGTCGGTGATGGTGATGGTCCCGCAGGACCGTCGTCTGCGCTACCGGCTGATTGCGGGTTGACCAGTGGCAAAACGAGCCGACGAGCGGCCACCGTACGAGCAGATGGCTGCGAGCCTGAGGGCTCGAATCATGGCGGGCGAACTCGCACCGGGAACCCAACTCCCCTCCACCGCCCACCTTGTGGGCGAGTTCGGGGTGTCCAACACCACCGTGCAGAAGGCCCTGGCTGTGCTCAAGGGCGAGGGGTATCTGACGAGCCGGCAGGGCAAGGGCGTCTTCGTCCGGGACCGTCAGCCGTTCCGGGTCGAGGCCGGGGCCTATTTCGAGCCCGCGCCGGGCGGCTATTCCTACGAACTGCTGGACGTCGGCGAAGTGGTGGCACCGCTCGAGGTCGCCGGAGCGTTCGGGCTGACCGCCGGGGAGCGGGTGCAGATGCGCCACCGCTTGCTGCGACACGGGGGGCGGCCCGTCGAAGTCGAATGGTCGTACTACCCGCTGGAGTTGGCTCGTGGCACGGAACTGGCCGAACGGCGGAGGATCCGCGGCGGTGCACCGCGCGTGCTGACAGACGTGGGGCTTCCACAGCGCCACTACGTCGACGCGGTCTCGGCGCGGATGCCGACGGACGAGGAGGCCGACCTGCTGTCGTTGCCGAACGTCCCGGTCATCCGCCAGTTCCGGGTCGTCTACTCCGATGAGGACCGCCCCGTCGAGGCGTCGATCTTGATCAAGGGCTCCCACCTGTACGAGCTGCTGTACCGACTAAGCGTCTGACCTGCACTTACGTCTCAAGTCAGCCGAATGGGCGCACCCTTCTACCTTCTCCTCTTGTATGCTTATCGCGATAGGCATTAAAGTGATTCTTATCGTGTCCCCCTGATCTGGTAGCGCAGGACTCCAACCCCTCAGCGCAGATCGCGGGCCACGACGGAAGCGGAAGGAACCGCCGCGCGGTCGGGGCTGAGATTGGGAGACCTCTCCCGACCGCGCGGCCACCATCCCCAACGGAGGAGGTGCCGCCATGCTAGACACCCCCAGGACGCCGATCGACCTGAGCGGCCTGTGCCCTGGCTGGTGCACGGAGCGGATTGATGGGCAACTCGTCGCCAAGCGACTCGGGCCGCTCACCGACTACCAGCTCGGCCACGGGTGCTTGGAGACGGTGACGGCGCGGTCGATCACCGAGTTGGTGATCGTCTGCGAGGCCCAGCACACCCTGGCCGGACGGATCGAGATCGCCGAAACGGTCGAACGAGGCTTCAACGAGTCGGCGTCATGACCGTCACCGTCGACGGGGTCGGCCGTCCCCCATGGGGCATGGTCGAGGTCGACCCCGGTGTCGTGCTCGCCGAGGCGCAGCGAATGCTGCCGGGAGTGGTCGCCTGGGCGGGCGAGTTCACCGGCTCGTTCTGGCTGTTGCGCGGTGACCGCCTGGAGGAGTTCAGGGACCCGCGCGCCCTGCTTACGCGGATCGGTGAAATCGCCGTGCCGGCACGATTGGCATCCCGATCGTCGGGGGCCTGGTCGCCGGACGCTGGACGGCAGGGCGCCCAGTCGGGCGCGGCAGGCCCATCTCGGGCACGGACGGTCGGTCAGGCAGTTCGTCCACGTCCTGCGCACGGGGCTACTCACACGCGTGCGAACGCCATCGGGACACACGCCAGACGGGTGTCTGCCGAACCGGCCATCCGTCCTCAGCCGACCGATCTCTTCTTCCCGCCGCCGGGCCGGTTCCGGCGGCTCCTAGAGAGGTGCCGGCAGTACGTCCATAAGAGCGACGACTGCCCGTGAGCAGGCTCCGTAACGGGAGCCGGCCACCGGCTCAAGTGCGCCTGCACGACAGCACGAAGCTCACAAGCACACCCCTTTCATCTGCCGAGAGAGGGCGCGTCCGCCCTCTCTCGGCAGCCGGAACAACACAAGGGAGTTCAGGTCAGCGGACTCCCGGAACCATGGAGAAGCGCATGATCTCGCGTCTCGATCCCGAGCGGCCGAACGGGCTGCTCTGCTCGCCGGACGGCGAATCCCGCGGTCTGATCGCGCGGGTCGGCGACCTGTTCCCCCTCGACCCCGCTCCGGAAGTGCACGCTGCGAGCACTGAACCGCCGTCGGCGTCGGGCGTCCGGCCGTGGGGGCTGCGGTTCGTTCGCCTGCCCGACCCCCGCATCGTCCCCTCGGCCGAGCCGATGACCTATGACCCCGTATCGCAGCTGACGGTCGACGTGGCCACAGGTCGCCCCGTGTTCAAGCACAAAGGCGGAACGAAGGAGACGACGGGTACTCCTGACGGGAGCAAGCCGTCCCCCGAAGAGACGACCAAGGATTGAGCGGTGACGACTCCCACCATTCTCGTCATCACGAACCGCGAAGACAGTACGGCCGACCGGGTCGTCCACGAACTCAACGAGCGCGGAACCCCGGTCATGCGGTTCGATGCGGCCGACTTCCCGCAGCGACTGGCGTTGTCGGGGGAGTGCGGGCCCGGCACATGGTCGGGCTCGCTGGTCGGTGACCACCGCTCGGTTCGGCTGGACTCCGTCGCCGGCGCCTATTACCGGCGCCCGGGGCAGTTCGAACTACCGGACGGTATGACGCAGCCCGAACAGCTCTGGTCCTACGGTGAGGCGCGCATCGGCTTCGGCGGTGTTCTCCAAGCACTGGACTGCGCATGGGTGAACCACCCACAACACGCGGCAGCCGCCGAGTACAAGCCGGTCCAGCTTTCGGCGGCCGTCGCCGCCGGGCTCCGCATCCCGCGGACGTTCGTCGGCAATTCTCCCGAGCACGCCCTCGCATGGGCGAAAGAGGTCGGTGCCCCGATCGTTTACAAGCCGCTCGCAGGGTCGGTGCACATCGAAGCGAGGACGACGAAGATCTTGTACGCGACGTCGATCGACGACCTCTCCATGCTCGATGATCCAGCGGTCCGCATGACCGCACACTGCTTCCAGGAATGGGTGCCGAAGCGGGCGGAGGCTCGCGTCACCGTGGTCGGTGACGACATGTTCGCCGTCGTGATCCACGCCGACTCGCCCGAGGGCCGGATCGACTGGCGCGCCGACTACGCCGCACACCAGTACGAGGTCGCACCCGTCCCCGGCGGCGTGCGCGCCGGTCTACGGTCATGCCTGGATCGACTCGGGCTGGTCTACTGTGCGGCGGACTTCGCCATCAACCCGCGTGGAGAATGGGTCTTCCTCGGTGACATCAACCCCAACGGCGAATGGGGATGGCTCGCCCATCACTGCGAGTTGCCGATCGCGGCGTCGATCGCCGATGCGCTGGAGAGGGGCATGCGTTGACCGGGACCGATCATGATGCGGGCGGGCGTGCCGCCGCCCTCGCCGACCGGCTCTTCCGAGCCGGTGACATCGGCGACCCGGCCTGGCGCATTGCGTTCGCCCGCGTGCCGCGGCATGTCTTCGTCCCGTCCTACGGGCGTTACGAGCACGCTGCGGAAGGCACGCAATACGTGCTCGTCAGCGGCGATGAACCCGGACAGTGCGAGGAATGGCTCAACGGCGTCTACTCCGACGAGACACTGATCACGCAGATCAATGGGCGTCCGGTCGAGGCCGCCCTCCCCGGCGGACGCGGTACGGGCGCGTGGACCAGTTCTTCGACCGCACCCGGACTCATGGCCCGCATGCTGGAAGCTCTCGATGTCGCGGACGGTATGACGGTCCTGGAGATAGGGACGGGTACCGGCTACAACGCCGCACTGCTGAGCGAACGCCTCGCCGCGCACAATGTCACGTCCGTGGACATCAGCGAGCAACTGGTCGACACAGCCCGGCGGCGCCTCCAAAGCCTCGGGTACCGGCCGGCCGTCGCGGCGGTCGACGGCCGCGAGGGCCATCCCGGCCGCGCGCCCTACGAGCGGATCATCGCCACCTGCGCGTTCCCCAGTATCCCTCCCGCATGGCTCGACCAACTCAAGCCCGGCGGGCTCGTCCTCGTCAACATCGCCGGAGGGATCGGCGGGGCCATGGCCGTCGCCCGCATGGACGAAGGCGGAACGGCGACCGGCCGCTACCTCCCCGAGTGGGCCGGGTTCATGCCCGCCCGATCCCTCGGCTCCACTCCGGAACCGAACTACCCTGAGGCCGAATGTTCGCGCGAGACGCCACTCGGCCCTGGCGCTCTCGACGACGCTGCGTTCGCGTTCCTTGCACAACTCCATGTCGGTGAAGCCGCGCCTTACTGGGCCACGCACGAAGACGGCTTCCAGCTCTACGGGCTGGGCGCTCCCGATGGCTCTTGGGCTGAGGTCCATCCCACCCGCGAGCACGGCCTGCGACGTGTCGAACAGGGCGGACCACGCAGGCTCTGGGACTTGATCGAGTCGGCCGGCCAGACCTGGCACGACCTCGGCCGTCCCGACTGGTCGAGCTTTGGGATCACCGCGACCGCCGCAGAGCAGCGCGTGTGGTTCGCCACACCCGCGGGCCCTTCTTGGCGGCTTCCCTCGTAGCGCCGGACAGCACCACAGGGGCAAATCACGAAGGCCCGTTGACCTGGCTTACTGGTCAACGGGCCTTGAGCGGTGGCGGTGGTGGTGGGATTCGAACCCACGGAAGGTTGCCCTTCACACGCTTTCGAGGCGTGCGCCCTCGTCCACTAGGCGACACCACCGCGGGAGAGCCTACCTGACTCTGCGGTGCGCGAAGAACTCGATTAGCGGTGCGGCGCACTCGTCGGCCATCAGTTCGGCGATCACTTCCGGTCGGTGGTTGAGCCGGCGGTCCCGGACGACGTCCCACAGGGAGCCGACCGCGCCCGCCTTCGGGTCGACCGCTCCGTAGACGACGCGGTCCAGGCGGGCCTGGACGGACGCGCCCGCGCACATCGTGCAGGGCTCCAGCGTGACGACCAGCGTGCAGCCCGACAGGCGCCATGTCCCGAGGGCGGACGCCGCGGCCCGCATTGCGATGATCTCCGCGTGTCCGGTCGGGTCGGCGGAGTGCTCGCGGTCGTTGCGGCCGGTACCGATCACCCCGCCGGACGCGTCCAGAACGACCGCCCCGACCGGGATCTCGCCGTCCTGCGCCGCATTCCGCGCCTCCTCCAGTGCCAGCCGCATCGCCGGCGCGTATCCCGCGAGCACCGGGTCCTCGGAGGCGGGCGGGCGGCCGGGGTCAGTCACGGAGGCGGTCGAACTCTTCGCCGAAGCCGGCCTGCTCGGCGACGGTGAGCAGGGCGTCGCCGGGGAGGGCGCGCTCGCCGAGGTCGGCGAGCTGCTTCGCGTCGAGGCCGAGGTCTTCGAGGAGGGCCGGGTCGCCGGCGGAGTCGCCGTCCGGGACCTCGCCGACGAGCTGCTGGAACAGCGCGCCGAGCCCGTCCTCCCGGACGGTGGACACGAAGGCGCGCGGCTCGTCCTCCCCGTCCAGCCGGACGACGGCGAACCAGTCGTCGTCCTGCTCGATCATCAGCAGCACCGGGTCGCCGTAGGACTCGACGGCGGCCTCCCGCATCAGGTCGGCGACGTCGTCGACGTGGTCCGCCTCGGCGAGGACGGCCTCGGTGCCGACCCAGCCCTGAGGGGTCTGCGCGAACACGGCGGCGAAGTAGGACACGTGCTCATTCTGACCCACGGGAACGCCCCGGTCACACCCCTTTGCGGGGGTGCAGTTCCGGTTTCGACTGCCCGGCGAAGGTTGTGAATAAACTTCGGGTTCTGTCCGGTGGCGGACGGCCGCCGTGCTTCCCCCCGCGTCCCGGGAGTCCGCATACTGCACAGCGGCCCCGATCCGGGAGGAGACGCCATGAGCGCGGACGAACTCACCAGGCGCGGGTTTCTCGCCGGGACGGCCGGCGCCGCGGCGATCCTCGCGACGAGCGCGGCCGGGGGCTCCTCCACCGAGGCTCATGCCGCCCAGCTCGTGGCGGCAAAACGGGCGCCCGTGGCCGAACTCCCCGCTCCGGAGGATTCCGGCATCGACCACATCGTGGTCGTGATGATGGAGAACCGGTCGTTCGACCACTACATGGGCTGGCTCCCCGGGGCGGACGGACGCCAGGCGGGCCTCACCTTCACCGACGCCGCCGGCAACGCGCACGGCACCCACCACCTCAAGGTGCCGTGGGGCTGCGGCTTCCAGGACCCGGACCACTCCTACGCGGGCGGACGCACCGAGTACAACGACGGCAAATGCGACGGATGGCTGCGCGCCGGCGACAACGACGTCTTCTCCATCGGCTACTACGAGGGCCCCGACCTGGGCTTCCACGGCCATGCCGCCCTGGACTGGACGGTCTGCGACCGCTACTTCCCGGCCGTCATGTCGTCCACGTTCCCCAACCGGATCTTCCAGCACGCGGCCCAGACCGACCGGATCAACAACGCGCTGACGATCTCCGAGATCCCCACCATCTGGGACCGGCTGAAGGCCGCGGGCGTCTCGTGCCGCTACTACTTCAGCGACGTCCCGTTCACGGCGATCTGGGGGCTGCGCCACCTCGACGTCAGCCGGAGCATCTGGGAGTTCCGCGCCGACGCCGCCGCCGGCCGGCTGCCCGCGGTCAGCTTCGTCGAGCCCGGCTTCCTCGGCGAGATCTTCCTGCCGGGCATGTCCGAGGACGAGCACCCGCTCGCCGACATCCGGTTCGGGCAGGCGTTCCTGAACGAGGTCTACACGGCGGTCGTCACGTCACCGAACTGGCCGCGCACCCTGTTCGTGATCAACTACGACGAGTGGGGCGGGTTCTTCGACCACGTCCCGCCGCCCGTCGGCCCCGACCCGCGTCCCGATCTCGGCACCGGGCTGCGCGGGTTCCGCGTCCCCTGCCTGCTGATCTCCCCGCGGGCCCGGCGCGGCGCCGTCGCGCACGAGGTGTACGACCACACGTCCGTGCTGAAGGCCATCGAGTGGCGCTGGGGCTTGGAGCCGCTGACCGTCCGGGACGCCGCCGCCCGCAACATCGCCGAGGTCCTCGACTTCACCGCGCCGCCGGACACCCGCGCACCCCGCTACGACGCGAAGCGCCCGATCAGCCTCGGCTGCCTGGACCCGGCGCACAGCCACACCGGCGACGACTGGGCCGGCCTCAACGACTACGCCCGCACCCACGGCTTCCCCACCTGACGCCCTGCGGGCGCACGGCCCGGCAGGGGCACTCACGGGACGGCGTCGAGGGCGCGTTCGAAGGCGGGGGCGAAGCCGATGCGGCCCGCGATGCTGAGCAGCATCTCGTCCGGGTAGAGCTCCAGGTCGCCGGAGATGGCGCCGAGCTCCATCTCGTCCAGCCCGAGGTCGGTGAAGATCGACATGTCGCCGACCGGGAGGACCTGGTCGAGCTCCTCGTCGTCGGGGATCGGGATGTCCAGGTACTCCAGGACTTGGCCGGCGAGCGGCCAGTCGACCGACGCCGTGACGTCCGACAGGAAGACCATGACGTCGTCGCCGAGCAGGCGGATCGCGACGAAGAAGTCGTCGCCGACCGAGACCAGCCCGATCGTGCCGCCGAGGCTCGGCTGCTGGCGCAGGGCATGGATCATCCCCGCGAGGTCCTCGGTCAGCGCGACCGGGAGGATCTCGGCCTCCCAGCTCTCGTCTTCCCGATACACCACGACGGCGAAGTCCGCCGCGTCCACATCCGTCATTTCCACCCCACCGGCACGTCTCCTGCCAGGGCATGGTCGCAGATGCGGCGCGCGCTCGCGTGCCCCACCGTCAAACTCGGCGCCGCACCCCGGGCCGAGCCCGGGAAGCGGCACCGCTTACTGGTACCTGGCGCCACGAACCTATCCAATCCGCATCAATTGATGCGGAAGGTGCGGCGGCGCAGCTGCGCGTGGATCCGCGCCCGGCGGGACCGATGCGGTGTCACCCGGGCGCGCAGCTCGCGGGCCTCCGCCAGTTCGCGCAGGAAGATCGCCCGGCGGCGCAGGTGCTCGCGCACCTCCTCGGGGGAGATGTCGCCCTGCGGGCCCGGCCGCGGCGGGTCGTCCGGGGGTGTGACATCGGTCACCTCGTCGTGCGCGGACGGCGGCGCGTTCTCGGCGGACGGGGCGGGAGCAGCGCTTTCGGGAGGTTCGGGAGGCTCGGGAGCGGCGGGTTCTGCGGGGGGAGCCGGCCCCCTCGGCTCGTGATCGCTCTCGCTGTTCATACCGCCATACTGCCCAGCTCAGCGGCGTCCTATCCTAGATCGGCAGGGTCCGGCCGGGCGGGCCGGTTGGGCTACGGTGACCCCATGCAGACCCTCGCCGTCGACCACCCCCTCGTCGCGCACAAGCTCACCACCCTGCGTGACGTCCGCACGGACTCCCCCACCTTCCGGCGTCTGGCGGACGAGCTCGTCACCCTGCTCGCCTACGAGGCCACCCGCGACGTCCGGGTGGCGGAGGCGACCGTCGCGACCCCGCTCGTCGAGGCGCGGGGCGTCCAGCTGGCGAGCCCGAAGCCGCTCGTCGTCCCGATCCTGCGCGCCGGCCTCGGGATGCTGGACGGCATGACGCGGCTGCTCCCCACCGCCGAGGTCGGGTTCCTCGGCATGATCCGGGACGAGGGCACCCTGCAGGCCCAGACGTACGCGACCCGCCTGCCGGACGACCTGTCGGGACGGCAGTGCTACGTCCTCGACCCGATGCTCGCCACCGGCGGGACGCTCGCCGCCGCGATCAGGCTGCTGCTCGACCGCGGCGCCGACGACGTCACCGCTATCTGCCTGCTCGCCGCGCCGGAGGGGCTGAAGTACCTGGAGCAGGCGTTCGCCGACATCTCGGCGCCGGTCAAGGTGGTGACGGCCGCGATCGACTCGCACCTCAACGAGCAGGGCTTCATCATGCCCGGCCTCGGCGACGCGGGGGACCGCCTGTACGGCGTCGTCTGACCACGCCCCGGCGGCCGCGGGTCACGGCGCCGCGGCCGGCAGGTCACGGCCCGGTACCGGACGTGACCTGCGATGTTCGTTCACGGGCGCACGGGGTACCAAGCCCCTACGGAACGCGAGTGCGCGTTCCCTCCGCCGTCCCGGCACAGGGGACCGTTTCGGACCGGGCGGTGCGAGCGAGTCCGGGGGAATCATCATGGCTCACCAAGGGGACGACCTGCCGCGCTACGCCGCGATCGGCGAGCGGCTCACCGAGGAGTTCGACGGGGTGCACGGGGCCGACACGGTGGACCGGTGCGTCTCCGCCGCGCGCTACGGCGCCGAGGAGGTCACCGGGTCGGCGCCGCCCGACTTCGTGGAGCGCATCGCGCGCCGCCACCTGGAGGTGCTCGCGACCGTCGCGGCCGAGAAGCGCCGCAAGGCGAGCCGCTCCTCGCTGGACAACGCTCCCTAGACCGGACGCGCCACAGCCCTTGCTTTGCCGGTAGGGCGGGCTGTGCGAAACTGAACCGGGGTCCGTGGGTCAACGCTCCGGGAGGCAGCCGTGCCCGCAAAGAAGTACATCACGTGGGCCGCGGCGGCCTTCGTGGCGTTCTACGTGATCAAGCAGCCGGACGGCGCGGCCCAGTCGGTGGAGAGCGCCGCCAACGGGATCGCCTCCGCCGCCGGTTCCCTGGCCACCTTCGTCAACGCGCTCGCCTGAGGCCGGGATGAGGCTCGTCACTCCGGGAGACTCCGCGCCGGCATCGGTCAACAAGTACCTGCTCCCGCACGAGAACCAGGTCATCACGGTGCGCCGGCATCCGGCGATCCTGATGGTCCCGGTCGGGCTCGTCCTCGGCGGCCTGATCATCGCGGGGCTCCTGAGCAACACCGTCGCCAGCGATGCCGGGACGGTCATCAGCTGGATCTGGTGGGGCTGGCTGATCCTGCTCGCCTGGTTCGTCTGGCGGGTCGCCGAGTGGTCCGTCGACTACTTCGTGATCACCAACCAGCGGATGCTGCTCACCACCGGCCTGATCACCCGCAAGGTCGCGATGATGCCGCTGGCCAAGGTCACCGACATGAGTTTCAAGCGGACGATCGCGGGACGCATGCTCGGCTACGGCGAGTTCGTGCTGGAATCCGCCGGCCAGGACCAGGCGCTCACCAACGTGCCCTTCCTGCCCTATCCGGAGCAGTTGTACCTCGAAGTCTGCGAAATGATCTTCCCGAACAAGAACCCGGAGCCCCCGGAGCAGAAGCTCCCGGACCCCCCGCCCCGGCGCCTGCCCAGGCGCCCGGACGACGTCCCCACCTCCTCCGGCCCCGACGCCGACCTCTGACCGCGAAGCTCCCCGCCGCAGAGCGGGCTGGCCGGAAAGCGCGGCGGAGTGGTCAATATCGGCGGTGTCCGAGATCTTGGGCGCTCGGTCGGCTACCGTCTGCGGGGTGACAGACGTCGCGACCGCCGGACATTCCACGGCACGGACCGGCGCGCCCACCGCGATCCGGGAGCGTGCGCGCGGTTCGAGCCGGACGGGTCGGGCCGGACGGCGTCCGTACCCCGCTTCCTTGCTCTCGATGTGCCATAACGCGCAATGTGCAATCATGTCGGCACCCCAGCCGCCTGTTTACTTCCGCTAAGTGAGTCCACATGCCGGGTCCAGGCAACGTCGGAGAACGTGTCCGCAACCTGCGGCTGACCAGACGCTTGTCGCAGGCACAGCTCGCCGGTCACGACCTCTCCGACAGCTACATCTCTTTGATCGAGTCGGGCAAGCGCACGCCGACGCCGACCGTCCTGCGGATGCTGGCCGAGCGCCTCGGCTGCACCCCGGAGTACCTCGCGGAGGGCGTCGAGCCGGAGCAGCGCGCCCACCTGGAGGTGCGGGAGCGGCACGCCCACCTCGCGCTGCTGCGCGGCGACGCCGCCACCGCCGAGGCCGGGTTCGACGAGGTGATCGCGCGCAGTGACGACCCCGACCTGACGTCCCGGGCCCGCTGGGGCCGCGCCCGCGCCCTGGAGGAGCTGGGCCGGACGGACGCCGCCATCGCGCTGTTCGAGGAGCTGCGCGAGCAGGCCGAACGCGACCCGGGCCGAGCCAGCTGGCTGCCGCCGGTGATCGCGCTGGCCAGGTGCTACCACGCCGTCGGCGACCTGGGGCAGGCGATCGCGCTCGGCGAGCGCGCCGTCGAGCGGCTCGAACAGCTCGAACTCGGTGTGGGCCACGAGTTCACCGAGGCCGGCCGGATCCTGCTCCTCGCCTACGTGGATCGCTCCGATCCCGCGCGCGCACACGAGCTCGGACGGCGCCTCCTGCACCCGGAGCAGTCCGCGGACGACGAGCTGGTGAGCGTCCACTACCAGCGGGCCAGCATGCGGGCGCTGGAAGAGGGGACCGTCGGCGATTCCCTGTACTTCGCCGACCAGGCCCTGGCAGCGCGTACCGACGCCAGTCCCGTGCAGAGCCGTGCGCGTCTCGCCTTGGCCGGGGCCAAGGCGCTGCTCAGGGGCGTCCTCCCGTTCTCTGCCATCGCGCCTCCGGGGGCTGTGGCGTCCGCCGAGTTCGGGTACGAGAACCCGCGGCCGGAGGGCACGCGTGAGGCCGCGCGAGAGGCCCTGGAGCTTCTGCAGGCGACGGACGACCTCGATGGCGACGAGTCCACCGAGAGCACCATCGCCAAGGCGCGCGCACTGGTGCTCATGGGCGAGCTGGACGACGCCATCGCCACGCTGGAGCAGTTCCTCAACACCGGTATGGCCCTGGCCGCGCCGACCAGCAACCACACCGTGACTCCGCAGCCCGGCGGCGACCTCGCCGTGCGGACGCAGAAGACCGTCCTGGCCAGGCTCGTCCTCGCGCGCGCACGCGTGGCCCAGGGCGACCGCATGGCCGCCCAGGTCGTGTTGCGGGCCGCGTCCGAGCAGCTCATGACCCTTCCTCCGGGACGTCCGGCGGCACACCTGTTCAGGGAACTGGGCGAGCTGTACGAACTCGTCCAGGACACCGAGAGCGCGGCCAACGCCTACCGCCAGGCCCTGCAGGCCGCCGGGCTCTCCGCGTCCCAGATCACGTCCACGCCGCCCGGTGCCCGAGCGCACTCCCTCCACGGGCCCCACGACGACCCCGGCCTCTGACCTCACCCCTGCTGTCGCGTGCTCAACGTGGCACCCCCCGACCGGGCGGTGTGCGTTGTGACGCATGTCCCCATTGAGAGGGAACAAGACGAGCCCGATCTTGCTTTAACCTAAACGTAGGATGACTGGTTGACCGGAGGTTCGGGATGACGTTGCGCACGGCTCGGCGGTCGTCGCTGGTCGACCAGGTGATCGAGCAGCTCAGAGGCGAGATCGTCGGACGGAACTGGCCGGTCGGCGCGAAGATCCCGCCCGAGCCGGTGCTGGCGGAGACGCTGGGGGTCGGGCGCAACACCGTCCGGGAGGCCGTCCGCGCCCTCACGCATGCGGGCCTGCTGGAGAGCCGGCAGGGCGACGGGACCTACGTCCGGGCGACGAGCGAGCTGTCCGGTGCCGTCCGGCGGCGCCTGGAGACGGCGGAGCTGGTCGAGATCCTGGAGGTCCGGCGCGGGCTGGAGGTCGAGGCCGCGCGGCTCGCCGCCGGCCGCCGCACCGACGCCGACATCGCCGCCATCGCGGTCGCCCTCGCGCGCCGCGACGCCGCCTGGGCGGCCGGTGAGCACGCCGCGTTCGTGGAGGCGGACCTGGCCTTCCACACCGCCGTCGTCGAGGCCACCCACAACCGCGTCCTGACCGACCTCTACCGCGGCTTCAGCGCCGCGCTGCGGGCCAGCATCGGCGCCGCGGGCGTCCTGCTGGAGCACGCGGACGTCCCGCACGGCCCCATCGCCGCGGCCGTGGAGGCGGGCGACGCCGACGCCGCGAGCCGGGCCACGCACGCGTGCCTGGACCAGATCCTCGCCTCCACCGCGCCGGTCGCGAGCCCCGCCGAGCCCTGACCGGCCCCGATTCCCCCGGTACCGCCCGGCGTTCGACCGCCGGGATCGATGTGACGAGCAAGGTGAGATGAGTACTTCTGCGACGACTCCGGTCTCCCGCGCGACGGCCGTCTGGTCACTCGTCGGGCTGGTGCTGCTGACGGTCAACCTGCGGGCCGCGATCACCGGCATGGCCCCGGTGCTCGGCGAACTGCGGGACGCGTTCGGGCTGTCGGGCGCCGAGGTCGGCGTCCTCACCACGCTGCCGGTGCTGTGCCTCGGCGTCTTCGCCGCCGCCGCGCCGGTGGTGGCGCGGCGGGTCGGCACCGAGACCGCCATCGCCGGATCCCTCGTCATGATCACGGCGGGGATCGTGCTGCGCGTGGTCGAGTCGCCGCTCTCGCTGTTCGCTGGAACGGTCCTGGCGGGCGCCGGGATCGCGCTGGGCAACGTCCTCATGCCGGCCGTGATCAAGCGCGTGTTCCCGTCCCGCGTCGGCTCCCTCACCGGCCTCGCCATGATGCTCATGGCGACCAGCGGGGCCGTCGCGGCCGGGCTCGCGGTGCCGCTGGACGAGGCCGGCGGATGGCGCCTCGCACTCGCCGTCTGGGCCGTCCCGTCGCTGGTCGCCGCGCTCGTGTGGGGGCCGCTCGCCCTCCGCGGCCGGCGCGCGCCGACCGCCCCCGTCACGTCCCCGCGCGGCGAGGGCTCCCTGCTGCGCTCCCGCGTCGCCTGGTACGTCGCCGTCTTCATGGGGCTGACGTCGCTGATGTTCTACGTCCTGATGTCGTGGCTGCCGGAGATCATGCGGGACGCCGGGTTCGCGCCCGCCGCCGCCGGGATGATGGTGTCGGTCATGCTGATCACCGGCATCCCGCTGGGCTTCGCCGTCCCGGTGTTCGCCGCGCGGCTGCCCGACCAGCGCCCCCTGATCGTCGCGGTCGCGGTCACCATGGTCGTGGGCATCGGCGGGCTGCTGCTCGCCCCGTCCGCCGGCTGGGTGTGGGCGATCGTCCTCGGGATCGGCACCGGCAGCGCGTTCCCGCTGGCGTACACGCTGCTCAGCCTGCGCGCGCCGAGCCCGTCCGCGGCGGCGGCGCTGTCCGGGATGGCGCAGACGGGCGGCTACCTCCTCGCCGGCGTCGGCCCGCTCGCGGTCGGGGTGCTGCACGACGCCACGGGCGGCTGGGCCGTCCCCCTCGGCCTGCTGCTCGCGCTGGTCGTGCCCGAGGTGGTGTTCGGGCTGCTCGCGGCGCGGCCCGGGTTCGTCCGCCCGGCCCGTCCGCGGACCCGTCCCGCGGAGCGTGCCCGCGCGCTGGCGCCCGCCCGCACGCGCTGATCAGGACATGTCGACGACGTCCAGGTCCAGGACGCGCGCGTGCAGGACCTGCCGCTGGTGCAGCGCGGCCCGGAGCGCCCGGTGCAGGCCGTCCTCCAGGTAGAGCTCACCGCGCCACTGCACGACGTGCGGGAACAGGTCGCCGTAGAACGTGGAGTCCTTCGAGAGCAGCGACTGCAGGTCCATCTCGCGCTTGGTGCTGACGAGCTGGTCGAGGCGTACCTGGCGAGGCGGGATCTTGGCCCAGTCACGGGACGAGAACCCGTGGTCCGGATAGGGCCTTCCGTCACCTACCGCCTTGAAGATCACCCTTCGAGTCTACGGCGTCGCCCTCCGGCCGGAGAAGGCAACGCAACAACACGTGTCACTCGAGTTGCCTCATTCGGTAAACCAGTTACATCCCAGCTCAACCCGCCCGTCACTAACTTCCGTCCGCCGCCCCGGCGTGGTGGCGGGAGAGGGGGGATCTGGTGCAGGCGGCGGCACGGTGCGGGAACGCGAAAGGCCGGTGCCCGTTGCGGGCACCGGCCTCGGTGCGGCGGAGGATGCGAGATTCGAACTCGCGAGCGCTTGCACGCAACACGCTTTCCAAGCGTGCGCCCTAGGCCACTAGGCGAATCCTCCACGGGAAAGCCTACCGGTTCCCGGGCAGTGACCTGACACCGATTACGGCGGAGACCGGGATCGGGCCGTAGACGTGGGGGAACACGTCGTCGCCGGCGGGCTCGTAGCGGACAGGGGCGTCCAGTTGGGACACGTCTATGACCAGGAGGACGAGGTCGTCCCGCTTGATGCCGGTGTAGAAGCGGCCGAGGACGCCGTCCACCTGGGCCATGTCGGACGAGCAGTGGATGAAGCCCTCTTCGTCCAGCGTCCGGCCCAGCGTGGACATGGTGTACGACACACCGGCGGCACGGGCGGATTCCCAGTGGGTTCGTTCGGCGATGTGCAGGAGCGCGTCCTGGGGTGCGGCGGACATGAGGCGCAGACTACGCGGGAAGCGTGGCAATCCAGGGGCCGGGATGACATAGACTCTGGGCAGACCCCTCGCATGGCGTCATCCTGTGAACCTCCCCAGGGCCGGAAGGCAGCAAGGATAAACAGGCTCTGGCGGGTGTGCGGGGGGTCCCTTTCGTTTGCGACGCTCTGCTACTCCAGGAGGGCGGACCCCCGATGAGTCTGGCGCTGTACCGCAAGTACCGGCCAGCGACGTTCGCCGAGCTGAAGGGGCAGGAGCACGTCGCCGAGCCGCTGCAGCAGGCGCTGCGCAACGGCCGGATCAACCACGCGTACCTGTTCAGCGGTCCGCGCGGCTGCGGCAAGACGTCCAGCGCCCGGATCCTCGCCCGTTCCCTGAACTGCGAGAAGGGGCCGACCCCCGACCCGTGCGGCGAATGCGACTCGTGCGTCGCGCTCGGCCCGTCCGGGACGGGCCACATCGACGTGATCGAGATCGACGCCGCGTCCCACGGCGGTGTCGACGACGCCCGCGACCTGCGGGAGCGCGCCTTCTTCGCGCCGGTGGCGGCGCGCTTCAAGGTGTACATCATCGACGAGGCGCACATGGTGACCCGCGAGGGCTTCAACGCGCTGCTGAAGCTCGTCGAGGAGCCGCCGCCGCACCTGAAGTTCGTGTTCGCGACCACCGAGCCGGAGAAGGTCATCGGGACGATCCGGTCCCGGACCCACCACTACCCCTTCCGGCTGATCCCGCCCGGCGTACTGCAGGAGCTCGTCGAGGAGATCCTGCGTGCCGAGGACGTCCCCTACGAGACGTCCGCGCTGCCGCTGGCGGTGCGGGCCGGGGCCGGTTCCGCCCGCGACACGCTCTCCATCCTGGACCAGCTGCTCGCCGGGTCGGACGAGAAGGGCATCACCTACGCGCGGGCCGTCTCGCTGCTCGGCTACACCGACTCCGCTCTGCTGGACGAGGTCATCGCGGCCTTCGCCGCCCGCGACGGCGCCGCCGTCTTCGCCGCCGTCGACCGGGTGGTCGAGAGCGGCCAGGACCCGCGCCGGTTCACCGCCGACCTGCTGGAACGCGTCCGGGACCTGGTGATCCTGTCGAACGTCCCAGAGGCCGGCGGGACGGGGCTGCTGAACGTCCCGCCGGACGAGCTGGAGGCGATGCGGCGCCAGGCGTCCTCGATGGGGCCGGGCGAGCTGACGCGCGCCGCCGACCTGCTGCACACCGGCCTCACCGAGATGCGCGGCGCCACGTCCCCGCGGCTGCTGCTGGAACTGATCTGCGCCCGCATCCTGCTCCCGGCGGCCTACGACGACGAATCCTCGATGTTCGCCCGCCTCGACCGCCTCGAACGCCAGGCCTCCCAAGGCGGCTTCGCCCCCCCGCCCCAGGCGGGCGGCGCGGCCGCGGCGACCAATTC
>NZ_SMJW01000064.1 GCF_004348335.1 Actinomadura bangladeshensis
GAGGCGGACGGGCTGGCCGTGCGCGTCCGCCGCTGGTGGGACCCGTCCCCGGCGCTCGGCGTGATGCAGCCCGCCGCGCTGGCCCGCGGCGTCCGCGCGCTGGAGGACGAGCTGACCGCGGCCGGCGCGCTCACCGCCGCCGGACCGGCGGGCGGCGGCCTGGCCGGGCACCCTGACCCGGGCGGTCTCGCCGCCGCCTGCGCGGCCGGCGACCTCGCGGGCGCCGTGGAGGCGGCCGAGCGGATCGTGGGCCTCGGGCCGGGGCTGACGCCGTCCGGCGACGACATCCTGTGCGGCCTGCTGGTGTCGCTGCGGCTGCTCGGCGGCGCCGTCCGGCACGGCGACGCGGCGGTGCGGCTGGCCGACTGGCTCGGCGCCGCCGTCACGGCCGACGCCGGCACCCGGACGACGGCGCTGGCCGCGACCCTGCTGCACTGCGCGGCGGCGGGCGGCGCGGGCGCCGAGGTCGCGGCCGTGCTGCGCTTCGTCGCGGGCTGCGAACCGCCCGGCCGGACGGGGCAGGGCGCCGTCCGGCGGCTGCTGTCGGTCGGGCACACCTCGGGCACCGACCTCGCGCACGGCGTCCTCGCCGGCTGCCGCGCCGCCCTGGCCCTGACCGCGCCAGGTGTCCGTTCTGCTTCGAGGGTGACCGCATGAGCGCAGCGAACCGGGGGGTGTGGGGGGTCGCCCCCCACAGGAGGCACGCATGAGCGCAGCGAACCGGGGGGTGTGGGGGGTCGCCCCCCACAGGAGGCACGCATGAGCGATTGGGTCGAGGTCCGGCGGGGGGGCTACCACGATTCGGTCACGCTCATGCGGGTCAGCCGGCAGCTGGCGGAGCGGCCCGGCGTCACGGGGGCGATGGTGGCGATGGCCACCGGGCTGAACCGGGAGATGTTCGCGCGGATGGGGTTCGCCCTCCCGGACGGCGCGGGCCCCGACGACCTCGTCGTGGCGATCCGGGTGGACGGCGGCGGGCTCGACGAGGCGCGCGAGGCGGTCGACGGGCTGCTGCGCGGCGCGTCCCGCCCGCCGGCCGGCGGCGGGCCGCTCGGCGCGCCGGAGCCGCCGCGCACGACCCGGTCGGCGGCGGCGCGGGCGGACGCGACCGTCGCGCTGCTGTCGGTGCCGGGCCCGCACGTGTTCCCCGAGGCGATGGACGCGCTGGACGCCGGCCTCAACGTGATGATCTTCAGCGACAACGTGCCGCTCGGCCAGGAGATCGCGCTGAAGGAGGCGGCGGCGCGGCGCGGCCTGATCGTGATGGGCCCCGACTGCGGGACCGCGGTCGTCGGCGGCGCGGGCCTCGGGTTCGCGAACGCGGTCCGGCGGGGGCCGGTCGGCATCGTCGCGGCGTCCGGGACGGGCGCGCAGCAGCTGATGTGCCTGCTCGACGCGGCGGGCGCCGGGGTCAGCCACGTGCTGGGCGTCGGCGGGCGCGACCTGTCGCCGGAGGTGAGCGGCCGGTCGGCGCTGTCCGCGCTGGCCGCGCTGGACGCCGACCCGGGCACCGAGCTGATCGTGCTGGTGTCCAAGCCGCCGGCGCCGCAGGTGCTCGACCTGATCCGGGAGGCGGCCCGCCGGCTGGACACGCCGGTCGTGTTCGCGCTGCCGATGCCCGGCGAGGACGATCTGACGCGGGCGGCGGAGAAGGTGCTCACGGCGCTCGGGCGGACGGTCCCGGCGTGGCCGCGCTGGACGGCGGCGCGGCGTCCGGCCCCGGTGCCGGGGCGGGCGCTGCGCGGGCTGTTCGCGGGCGGCACGCTGCGGGACGAGGCCGAGGTGGTCGCACGGGACGTCCTCGGCTGGGACCTGGAGGCGCGCGGCCACCGTTTCACCGACTTCGGCGACGACGCCTACACGCGGGGCCGCGCGCACCCGATGATCGACCCGACGCTGCGGCTGGAGGCGCTGCGGGCGGAGGCCGCCGATCCGGGCTGCGGCGTCCTGCTCCTGGACGTGGTGCTCGGGCACGGCGCCGAGTCCGACCCGGCCGCCGCGCTCGCCCCGGCCGTCGCGGACGCGGTGCAGGACCGTCCGGACCTGGCCGTCGTCGTGTCGCTGTGCGGGACACCGGCCGACCCGCAGGACCGCGACCGGCAGGCGGCGGCGCTGTGCGAGGCGGGCGCCGACGTGTTCGGCTCCAACGCCCAGGCGACCCGGCACGCCCTGCGGATGGTGGAAGGGGATCCGGCATGACCGATCAGCGGCTCGGCGGGCTGCTGTCCCGCGAACCGAGGGTGGTCACCGCCGGGGTGGAGGTGCTGGCCGACGCCCTCGCCGACCAGGCCGTCCCGGTGGAGGCGGTCGACTGGCGGCCCCCGCCGGCCGGGACGGAGGCGGCGCTCGCGGCGGTCCTCGGCGATCCCGGCCACGCCGCCGCCAACGCCCGCGCCGTGCGGCGCATGCTGACCGCCCGCCCCCACCTGGTGGACGTCCGCCCGGCGCGGGACGTCCTCGGCCTGGAGCCCGGGACGTTCCTGCACGCGGGCCCGCCGCTGGAGTGGGACCGCGCGTCCGGCCCGATGCGGGGCGCGCTCATCGGCGCGATGCTCCTGGAGGGGCTCGCGGAGACGCCGCTCGGCGCCCGGCACGCGCTGGAGCGCGGCGCGGCGGTGCTCGAACCGTGCCACGGGCACCGCACGGTCGGGCCGATGGCGGGCGTCGTCAGCCCGTCCATGTGGATGTTCGTGGTGGAGGACGCCGAGCACGGCGGAACCTCGTACTGCTCCCTCAACGAGGGGCTCGGGAAGGTGCTCCGGTACGGGGCGTACGGGCCGGAGGTGATCGAGCGGCTGACGTGGATGGGCGAGGTGCTCGGCCCGGCGCTGCGGGCGGCGGTCCGGCGGCACGGCCCGCTCGACCTGATGTCGGTCATCGCGCAGGCGCTGCAGATGGGCGACGAACTGCACAACCGAAACCGGGCCGCGACGTCGCTGCTGCTGCGCGAACTCGCCCCCGACCTGGCCGCCGCCGAGGACGTCCCCCGGGACCAGGCCGCCGAGGCGCTGCGGTTCGCGGCGGGCAACGACCACTTCTTCCTGAACGCGGGCATGGCGGCGGCGAAGGCGTGCGCGGACGCGGCCCGGGACGTCCCGGGGTCGAGCCTCGTCGTGGCGATGGCCCGCAACGGGACCGACTTCGGCATCCAGGTGTCGGGCACGGGCGACCGCTGGTTCACCGGGCCCGCCGGCGTCCCGGACGGCCTCTACCTCGGCGGCTACGGCCCGGACGACGCCAACCCCGACATCGGCGACTCGGCGATCACCGAGACGGCCGGGACGGGCGGGTTCGCGCTCGCCGCCGCGCCCGCGATCGTCCGGTTCGTCGGCGGCGAGGTGCCGGACGCGGTCGCCGCGACGCAGCGCATGTACGAGATCACCCTCGCCGAGCACCCGGCCCTGCAGATCCCGCTGCTGTCGTTCCGGGGCACCCCGGTCGGCGTCGACGTGACCCGGGTCGTCCGCACCGGGATCCTGCCCGTCATCGACACCGGCATCGCGGGCCGCGAGGCGGGCACCGGCCAGGTCGGCGCCGGCCTCGTCGAACCCCCGGCGACCGTGTTCACCGACGCCTTGCACGCCCTCGCGGAGATCGCGTAGCGGTGCCGCCAGGGGGTAGCGTCCCGGACATGAGCGAGTCGATCACCGGGGAGCAGTACGCCCTGAGCGCCGGGCCCTACCAGGCCGTCGTCACCGAGTCGGGCGCGAGCCTGCGCGAGCTGACCCACGAGGGCCGGCCGCTGGTGCTGTCGCACGGCGCGGACGAGCCCGCCCCCGCCGCGTTCGGGCATCTGCTGATCCCGTGGCCGAACCGCGTCGACCGCGGCCGCTACTCCTACGGCGGCGCCGAGCACCAGCTGGACGTGTCCGAGCCCGCCCGCGACTGCGCGATCCACGGCCTCGTCCGGTGGGCGCCGTGGAGGGCCGCCGAGCACGAGCCGGACCGGGTGCGGCTCACCCACCGCCTGCTCGCGACGGGCGGCTACCCGTTCCGCCTCGACCTGGAGGCCGAGTACTCCCTCGACGCGTCCGAGGGCCTGCGGGTGCGGATGAGCGTCCGCAACCCCGGGTCGAGGACGGCGCCCTACGGGCACGGCGCGCACCCGTACCTGACGGTCGGGGAGCCCATCGACGCCTGCACGGTCCATCTGCTCGCCGACCGGTACGTCCCGGTGAACGACCGGATGATCCCGTCCGGGCCGTCCGAGGACGTCACGGGCACCAAGTACGACCTGCGCACCGGCCCGCTGCTCAGCGACCGGCAGATCGACAACGCGTTCGCCGACCTGAACCGCGACGGCGACGGCCGCGTCTGGGTGGTCCTGTCCGGCGGCGGCCGGACGGTCCGCCTCTGGGCCGACGAGGCGCACCCGTGGATGGAGATCTACACCGCCGACGCCACGCCCGTCCCGCGCGAGGGGCTGGGCGTCGAGCCGATGACCTGCCCGCCGAACGCCTTCGGCTCCGGGGAGGGCCTCGTCCATCTGGAACCCGGCGCCGAGTTCACCGGGACGTGGGGCATCATCGCGGGCGCCTGATCCGGTCGGCCCGGATCGGTTCCCCGACGGGCGGCGGTTGGGGGATCATTGCCGGGTGAACCTCAGTGTGTCCTCGTTCGACGACCTGTCCGCGCGCATCGCCGCCGCCCGTGACGCGCACGGCGAGCGCTTCCCCGGCGGCGCGGAGGGCCGGCAGCCGGTGCACACCGTGTACGTGCCCGCCGACCGGTTCTCCCGCTCGACGCCCGCCGAGTTCGGGGCCGAGGCGCTGCGGCTGCTGAACACCCACACGCCGGGCGCGGGGTCGTTCGGCGCCGCGTTCGGGCTCGACCCGGAGCTGGCCGAGCCGGTGCGCGCGCGGGTCGCGGCCAAGCTCGCGAACGAGCCGGTCGAGGACGTCCGGATCGACTTCGAGGACGGCTACGGCGTGCGCGGCGACGCCGAGGAGGACGCGCACGCCGAGCAGGTCGTCGAGGCCGTCGCCGCCGCCTACCAGGTCAAGGGCCTCCCCCACTACTGGGGGCTGCGGGTGAAGTCGTTCGCCGACGGCGGGCACGAGCGCGCGATGCGGACCCTCGACGGGTTCCTGACCGCGCTCCGCGACCGGCTCGGGCGGCTGCCCGGCGGGTTCACGATCACCTTCCCGAAGGTGGTGACGGTCGAGCACGTCCGGCTGTTCACCGAGTTCCTGGACCGGCTGGAGACCTCGCTCGGGCTGCCGCAGGGCATCCTGCGGTTCGAGATCCAGATCGAGACGCCGCAGTCGCTGATCGACCACGCCGAGCAGCGGGTCGGGCTCGGCCCGCTGGTGGACGCCGCGCAGGGCCGGATCACCGCCGCCCACTTCGGCGTGTTCGACTACACCGCCGCGTTGGGGCTGCCGCCGCACGAGCAGCGGCTCGACCATCCGGCGTGCGACTTCGCCCGGCACCTCATGCAGGTGTCCCTCGCCGGGACCGGCGTTCGGCTGTCGGACGGCTCCACCAACGTCATCCCGCGCAACGACGGCCCCGACGAGGTCAACGCGGCGTGGGCGGTGCACGCGGCGCACGTCCGCCACTCCCTCGCGCACGGCTTCTACCAGGGCTGGGACCTGCACCCCGCGCACCTGCCGAGCCGGTACGCGGCCGTGTACGCGTTCCATCTGACCGGCGTCGACGAGGTCATCGGGCGGGTCCGCGCGTGGCACGAGCAGGCGGCGGGCGACGCGAGCGGTTTCCTCGACGAGCCCGCCACCATCAAGGCGCTCACGGCCCGGCTCCGCCGCGCGGTCGACTGCGGCGCCCTGGACGAGAGCGTCCTGCCCGCGTCCTAACCCTTCCGCCACAGCGGGACGACCACGTCGAGGACGGCGCCGAGCTGCTCCTCCTCGTAGGCGAAGTGCGCGTCGAGTTCGGCGGTCATCCGGTCGAGTTCGGTGCGGACGGCGTCCGGGTCGCGTGAGCCGGCGTCGTCCAGCATGGCCTGGAGCCCGCGCCTGTTCTCGGTGACGGCGGCGTGCTCGCGGCGCAGCCGGCCGATGACCGGGGCGAGGCCGGGGAACTGCGCCTCAAGGCGGGGGAAGGCGCGCCCCTCCTCGTTGTCGTGGTGCTCGCCGAGGACGCCGCAGACGGAGACGCAGTGCTCACGGAGCTGCCGGGCCAGGTCGGGGACGTCGCGGGTCCCCTTGGAGAGGGCGTCGACGTCGGCGCGGAGGTCCGCGAGCCGCGCCCGCAGGTCGTCGTGGATCCGGGCGAGCTGGGTGCCCACGGCGCGTCCGACGCGGTGGACGGCGACGACCGGGATGACCCGTTCGGTCTGCCGCTGGTACTCGGCGAACACGGGGACGAGCTCGCTGCGCAGCGCGTACAGCCGGTCGCGTTCCTCGCCCTCGACGGGGATCGCGACGCCGTCGAAGGTCTCGGTCCCGGCCTCGACGGTGACGCGGGGGTCGGCGCGGATGTTGTGGTACCACGCCGGGTGGTGCGGGCCGCCGGCGTTGGACGCGAACACGAGCAGCCGGTCGCCGTCCGCCATGGAGCCGAGCGGTGTGGTGTGCGGCGCGCCGGACTTCCTGCCCGTGCTGGTGAGGAGGAGCAGGTCCGCACCCTCGAAGCGGCCGCCGACCCGGCCGCCGTTCGCCCGGAACTCCTCGATGACCTGCCGGTTCCAGTCGCTCATCGCAGCGCTCTCCTATCCTGGAGTCGAACGGATCATTTTACTTTGCAAGCAAAGCTATTTTGGAAGCAGAGGCAATGTCAACGGACGAGAGCTCCGGGCCGGACGTCGACGACGGCATCCGGACGATGCTGCTGCTGATGCCGCGGCTGGTCTCCGCCGCCAAGAAGATCAAGGTGCCGGCCGAGCTGGCGTCCTTCGACCTCGCGCCGCGGCACCTGTCGCTGCTGGCCTACCTGCTGTTCGACGGGCCGATGACCGTGAACGCGCTCGCCGGGCGGCTGGAGGTCGCCCCCGCCACGGTCAGCCTGATGGTCGGCGACCTCAGCCGGCAGGGCATCCTCGAACGCCGCGAGGACCCGGACGACCGGCGCCGCACGATCGTCAGCGTCGCGGACGCGCACCTGCCCGCGATCAACGGCTGGCTCGGCCAGGGCGCGGGCGCCTGGCGCGCCGCCCTGGAACCCCTCGCGCCGGAGCAGCGCAGGATGTTCATCGACACGCTGCTCGCCTACGAGCGCGCCGTCACCGAGGCTCGCGGCGGTTGAAGGCGTCCAGGTCGCCGGGGGTGTCGATGTCGTCCGGTGCGGCGACGTCGTCGCACGGGACCGGTGTGATCAGGTCGGGGTGGGCGCGCAGGTAGCCGCGTGCTCCCCGGTCGCCGGTCGCGGCCTCGGCGACGCCCGCGAAGTGCTCGGCGCGCAGGAGGACGGGGTTGCGGCGCGCTCCCCCGTAGGTGGCGACGGCGATGCCCGCGCCCGCCCCGTAGGCGGCGATCAGGCGCGCCACCGCGGCCGGGGTGACGAGCGGCTGGTCGACGAGGGCGATCACCACGGCGGGGCAGGCGGGCGGCAGCGCGGCCAGGCCGGCGCGCAGCGAGGAGCCCATGCCGTCCCGCCAGCGGGGGTTCGGGACGACGACGGCGCCGATGACCTCGATCTGCGCGGCGCCCGCCACCACCAGGACCGGCGAGCAGCCGCCGTCCCGCAGGGTCGCGACGCCCCGGTCGACGAGGCGTTCACCGTCCAGCTCCAGGGTCGCCTTCGGGCGCCCGAGCCGGCTGCCCTCGCCCGCCGCGAGCAGCAGGCCGGCCGGGGCCACCGCACCGTGCAACGTCATCCCGCGAGGGTAGTGCGGCCGGGCGCCCAGGCGTGGAAGGTCAGGGCGCTTCGGCGTGGATCCTGCCGCTGGTGTCGGTGAGCGGGCGCCCCGAGCCGCCCCAGCGGAGCTGCACGAGCTCCGCCGCGATCGACACCGCGGTCTCCTCCGGCGTCCGGGCGCCGAGGTCGAGGCCGATCGGGGAGCGCAGCCGGTCCAGCTCGGCGGCGGTCAGGCCCGCCTCGCGCAGCCGGGCGAGGCGGTCGTCGTGGGTGCGGCGCGACCCCATGGCGCCGATGTAGCCGGCGTCGGTGCGCAGCGCCACCTCCAGCAGCGGCACGTCGAACTTCGGATCGTGGGTCAGCACGCAGATCGCGGTGCGCTCGTCGATGGCGCCGCGCTCCTCCTCCAGGAACTTGTGCGGCCACTTCACCACGACCTCGTCGGCCTCGGGGAACCGCTTCGGCGTCGCGAACACCGGCCGCGCGTCGCACACCGTCACGCGGTAGCCGAGGAACTTGCCGACGCGGGCGACGGCCGCGGCGAAGTCGATGGCGCCGAACACCAGCAGCTTCGGCGGCGGCGCGAACGAGTGGACGAAGACGGTCAGGTCGTCCAGCCGCCGCTCCCCTTCGGGCCCGTAGTGCCGCTGCCCGGTGATGCCCTGCGCGAGCATGCCGCGCGCGTCGTCGTCGACGGCGGCGTCGAGGCGCTCGGCGTGCGGCTCGCCCGGCGCGAGGGAACCGGAGGCGCGGTCGGCCCAGACCACGCGGCGGGCGCCGATCCTGCCGGGGCCGGCGATGACGGTGGCGACGGCGACCGGCTCGTGCCGCCCGATCGCGTCCGCGACCTCGGCGAACTCGGGGAACGTCGCGGGGCCGACCGGCTCCACCAGGACGTCCAGGATGCCGCCGCAGGTGAGGCCGACGGAGAACGCGTCGTCGTCGCTCACCCCGTACCGCTGGACGACCGGCTCGCCCGTCTCCAGCACCGACTGCGCCAGCTCGTAGACGGCGCCCTCCACGCAACCCCCCGACACGCTGCCCGACACCTCGCCGCCGGCCGACACCGCCATCGCCGCGCCCGGCGGCCGCGGCGCGCTGCGGAAGGTGTGCACGACGGTCGCGAGCCCGAAGGTCTCCCCCGACGCGTACCAGCCGGCGATGTCGCCGAGGACGTCACGCATGAGCGCTCCCCTTTCCAGCGGTGCCCGCGACGATGCGGGCCAGCTCCTCCAGTGCCGCGAGGCTGTGGCCGGAGGTGAAGTCGTCGACGTGCGGCAGCGCCGCCGCCATCCCGGCGGTGAGCGGCTCGTAGCCGGGCCGCGCCTTGTGCGGGTTCGCCCACACGACCCGGTGCGCGAGCCGGTGCAGCCGCGCCATCTGCTCGCCGAGCAGGGCCGCGTCGCCGCGCTCCCAGCCGTCCGAGGCGATCACGACGATCGCGCCGCGGGCGAGGCCGCGCTGCCCGAACCGGTCGAGGAACTCCTTCAGCTCCTCGCCGAGGCGGGTGCCGCCGCTCCAGTCGGGGATGGCGGCGGTCGCCGCGGCCATCGCCGCGTCCGGGTCGCGGTGCCGCAGCTCGCGGGTGAGGCGGGTGAGGCGCGTCCCGGCGCTGAAGACCTCCACGTCGCGCCCGCCGGACCGGGCGGCGGCGTGCGCGAACCGCAGCAGCGCGTCGGCGTACGGGCTCATCGACCCGCTGACGTCCACGATCAGGACGGCGCGGCGGGGACGGGTGCGGTGCGCGCGGTGCCGCAGCAGGGACATCTCGCCGCCGCGCCGCAGCGTCTCGCGGACCGTCCGGGCGGGGTCGAGCCGGCCCGCGGGCGCCGGCGTGAACCGGCGCGACCGGCGCTGCTCGGCGCTCGCGTCGAGCACGGCGATCAGCCGGGCGACCTCGGCGCGCTCGGCGGCGGTCAGCCGCGCCAGGTCGCGGTCGCGCAGCACCTCCACCTCGCTGGCGGTGGCCGCCTTCAGCTCCCCGGCCTCCTCGCTCCCGGCCTGCGCGCCCGGGTCGGGCATGGTGATCCGGCGGACGACGACGGGCGGCGGCCGGCGCCCCGTCCGCGCGGTCGCGCCGGAGAAGTACGCGGCGAAGCACCGGTCATAGCGGGCGAGGTCGTCGGGGTCGGCGCACAGCGTCAGCCGCCCGGCCCAGTACACGTCGTTCGGGTCGAGGACGTCGAGGTGGTCGAGCGCCGCCAGCAGCGCCTGGACGCGTTCGGGATCGGCGGCGCCGCCAGCCGCGCGCAGCGTCCGGGCGAACCCGACCATCGTCTCGGTGACGTCCCGCTCCACCGCTCATCCCCCGTTGAGCAGGGCTTCCAGCCCGGCGCCGAGGACGCGCTGCTGGTCCTCGCGGTACTTGAGCACGGCGCCGAGCGTCAGCGCGGCGGCCGCCGGGTCGAGCTCGCGGAGGCCGAGGGCGACCAGCGCCTCCGTCCAGTCGAGGGTCTCGGCGACGCCGGGCGGCTTCAGCAGGTCGGTCTCACGCATCCGCTGCGCGGCGCGGGCGACCTGCCCGGCGAGCCGCTCGGCCGCGCCGGGCAGCCGCCGCCGGATGATCGCGACCTCCCGGTCGAACGACGGGTGCTCCAGCCAGTGGTACAGGCAGCGCCGCTTGAGCGCGTCGTGGACCTCGCGGGTGCGGTTGGAGGTGACCACGACGACCGGCGGGCGCTCCGCCCGGATCGTGCCGAGCTCCGGCACGGTGATCGTGAAGTCGCTGAGGACCTCCAGCAGGAACGCCTCGAACTCGTCGTCGGCGCGGTCGAGCTCGTCCACCAGCAGGACGCTCGGCGAGGTCTCCAGCGCCTGGAGCAGCGGCCGGGCCAGCAGGAACCGCCGGTCGTACAGCTCGCCCTCCAGCCGGGACACGTCGTGCACGCCCGCCGCCTCGGCGGCCCGCAGGTGCAGCAGCTGGCGCGGGAAGTCCCAGTCGTAGAGGGCCTGGGACGCGTCGAGGCCCTCGTAGCACTGCAGCCGGATCAGCGGCGCGCCGAGCCCGCGCGCGAGCGTTTTGGCCAGCTCGGTCTTGCCGACGCCGGCCTCGCCCTCCAGGAACAGCGGCCTGCCCATGCGCAGCGCGAGGAAGCACGCCGTCGCGAGGCCTTCGTCGCACAGGTAGGCGTGCCGGCCGAGCAGGCCCGCGAGGTCCGCGGGCGATCCGAGCTGGTCCGTGGTCATCTCCGTGGTCATCGACGCCGTCTCCCCACGGCTTTGAGGCTACTCGGCGCGAGACGCAACTCACATGCCCCGGTCCCTTGCGTTTTCGCGGTCCTTCCGCCCGCTCCCGATTTTCTGATAAACCGGTAGGGAATGTTGGTCCCCTGGCCGCCGAGGAGCATCGGAGCATGCAGGTCTTACCCGCGCGGCCGTGGACATCCCGCCGCGCCGGCCGGACCCTGACTACGTGGAGAGGCGCGAGACCCCCGGCGGACGCCGGCGGGCGGCGGCCGGCTCCACCCGCCGCACCGCCGTCGGCCACCCGACCGGCGCCGCCGCACGGCGCCCGGTCAGCCGCTGGAAAGGACGATCATGGCATTGTGGAAGCCGGACCCGACCTTCTACGCGTCCCCGCGCGACGCGGCCTCCGCCCCGGCGGAGAGGCTCGCGTACGTGGCGGCGTTCGACCGCGCGGCGGAGAAGCCGGACGCGATCGCGGTCCTGGACGTGGATCCGGGCTCCGGCTCCTACGGCTCGGTGGTGGGGTGGACCGACCTCCCCTATCTCGGCGACGAACTGCACCACTTCGGGTGGAACGCGTGCAGCAGCGCCCTGTGCCCCGGCTCGCCGCACCCGCACGTCGAGCGCCGGTACCTGATCGTGCCGGGGCTGCGGTCGTCGCGGGTGTACGTGATCGACACCAAGGACGACCCGACCGCACCCGAGATCGTCAAGGTGCTGGAGCCGGACGAGCTGGCCAAGCGCGCCGGGTACTCGCGGCCGCACACCGTCCACTGCGGGCCCGAGGGCCTCTACCTGACGGCGCTCGGCGGGGCCGGCGGTGAGGACGGACCGGGCGGGATCGCGCTGCTCGACCACACCTCGTTCGACGTCCTCGGGCGCTGGGAGGTCGACCGGGGGCCGCAGTACCTCGCCTACGACGCGTGGTGGCACATCGCGCACGACGTCCTCATCACGTCCGAGTGGGGCACGCCCTCCATGGTGGAGGACGGCGTCGTCGGCGAACTCCTGCTAGGACGCAAGTACGGGCACTCGCTGAACTTCTTCGACCTGCGCAAGCGCAAGCACGTCCAGACCGTCGACCTCGGCGACGAGCACCAGATGGTCCTGGAACTGCGTCCCGCGCACGACCCGACCAAGCTGTACGGGTTCGCCGGCGTGGTCGTCAGCGTCGAGGACCTGTCGGCGTCCGTCTGGGTGTGGCACCGCGACGGCGACGCCTGGGCGGCGACGAAGGTCATCACCATTCCCGCCGAACCCGCCGACGCCTCCGCCCTGCCCCCGGTGATCCAGCCGTTCGGCGCGGTGCCGCCGCTCGTCACCGACATCGACCTGTCGGTGGACGACCAGTGGCTGTACGTGTCGTGCTGGGGCACCGGCGAACTGAAGCGCTACAACGTCAGCGACCCGTTCAACCCGGTCGAGGCAGGCTCGGTCCGCATCGGCGGCATCGTCAACAAGACGCCGCACCCCGCCGCGCCCGACCGCCCGCTCGCGGGCGGCCCGCAGATGGTGGAGATCAGCCGCGACGGGAAGCGCGTGTACGTCACCAACTCGCTCTACGGCTCCTGGGACGACCAGTTCTACCCGGACGGCGTCGGCGCGTGGATGGCGAAGCTCGACTCCACCCCCGACGCCTTCGCCTTCGACGAGCGCTTCTTCCCCAACGGCGACGCCTTCCGCGGCCGCCGCCCCCACCAGACCCGCCTCCAGGGCGGCGACGCCTCCTCTGACTCCTACTGCTACCCGTGAACGACGGGTCGCTCGCCGCCCTGGTGGCGCTCGGCGCGTTCCACGGTCTCAACCCCGCGATGGGGTGGCTGTTCGCGGTGGCCCGCGGTCTTCAGGAGCGCAGCAGGAAGCTCGTCCTGCAGTCGCTTCCGGCGATCGCCGCGGGCCATGCGGCGTCCGTCGGCGCCGTCGCGATCCTCATCGCGCTCACCCGCTCGGTGGTCGCGACGCAGGCGGTCGCGATCGGCGGCGGTGTCGTGCTCGTCGGGTTCGGCTTCTGGCACCTGCTGGCGCAGCGGCACTTCCGCTGGGTCGGCATGCGGATCTCGCTGTGGCAGCTCGCCGGCTGGTCGTTCCTGATGTCGTCGATGCACGGCGCCGGGCTGATGCTGCTGCCCGTGCTCACGGCCTCGGGGACGGCCCCGGCGCACCACGACCACGGGCTGGCGTCGTCGTCCGGCAGCGCCCTGTCGACCGGCGTCTTCGTCACCGCGGTGCACACCCTCGCGATGTTCGTCGTCGCGGGCGTCATCGCGGTGCTCGTCTACGAGATCGTCGGCCTGGCGATCCTGCGCCGCGCCTGGTTCAACCTCGACCGCGTCTGGGCCGTGGCCCTCATCGGCGCCGGCACCTTCACCCTCTTCACCGCCCTGTGACCACCACGGCGAGTCCGCGAAGCCGGTCGCCGCGGTTCCAGCGGCCCTCGCACACGACCGCGCTCCCGATCTTGGCAATCGCCTAGACCAGACACCCTCAGGCGGGGTCGGGGGCTTCGCCGCGGGCGTGCAGGAGGGTTTGGAGTTCGGCCAGCTGGCGGGCGGCGAGTGCCTTCTCGGCGCCGTTGATGCCCATGGCGCCGATGGAGGTGCCGTCCGACAGGTCGAGGGTGGGCCAGGGGTCGCCGACCGTCATGCTGACGTCCAGGATCTCCGGCCATTCGAGGCGGCGGGTCTTGAAGGCGTTCACGACGGTGACGCCGGACTCGTCGGCGGTGACGCGGCAGCGGGCGAGCATGTGCAGGATCCAGGCCACGGCCGCGCCGAAGCCGACCATCAGGACCCGGTCGAAGGTCTTGTACTGCTCCGGCACCACCACGGCGAGCGCGATCAGGCCGAGGACGACCACGCCCGCCGTGGTGTAGGCCACGATCCGGGTGGTGCGGGGGCGCCACACGGTCGGCAGGGCCGGTGTCTCAGCCAACGATCTTCGTGATGGGGATCTCGAGGATGTCGTGGGCGCCAGCCGCCTTCAGGGCCGGGATCAGCGTGTTGACACCGCGCTTGGCAACGACGGACTCGACGGCGTTCGACTCGCCGCCGGCGAGCGAGGTGACCGTCGGCGACGCCATCGCGGGCATGATGTCGAGGACCTTCTGCAGGTCGCCCTGCGCGACGTTCAGCTTCAGCAGCACCTTGCCGCGGGCGCGGATCACGCCCTGCAGCAGGAGGGAGATGTCCTCCATCGCGGCGCGCTTGTCGGCGTTCTCGTAGGCGTCGCGGTTCGCGACCAGCTCGGTGTAGCTGGTCAGGAGCGTGTCGAGGATGCGCAGGCCGTTCTTGCGCAGCGACGAGCCGGTCTCGGTGAGGTCGACGATCGCGTCCACGATGTCGGGCACCTTCGCCTCGGTCGCGCCGTAGGACGGGACGACCGTGGCCTTCACGCCGTGCTGGTCGAGGAACCGCTTGGTCAGCGCCGGGAACTCGGTGGAGATCCGGACGCCCTCCGGCAGGTCGGCCACCGACTGCCACGGCGCGCCGTCCGGCACCGCCATGATCACGCGGACCGGGTTGGCGGTCGCCTTGGAGTACTTCAGCTCGCCGAGGCTGACGACGTCGGCGTCGGTCTCGGTGATCCAGTCGCGGCCGGTGATGCCGAGGTCGAACAGCCCCTGCTCCAGGTAGGTCGGGATCTCCTGCGGGCGCAGGACCCGGACCCGGTCGATGCGCGGGTCGTCGATGGAGGCGCGGTAGTCGCGGTCCGACGAGCGCTGGACGGTGAGGTCGGCGGCGTCGAACAGCTGCATGGTCGCCTTCTCCAGCGACCCCTTGGGCAGGACGAGTGACAGCACGGATTTGCCTTTCGATGAGGATGCGTACGGGATACCGGGTGGTTCAGGAGCTCCGATGCTCCGGGCCGTGCCCGGCGTGACCGTGATGCCGCAGACCTCGCAGGGTCAGTGCCGTGTCGAGTGCGGCCACAGTCGCCTCCCATCCCTTGTCCTCGGAGCTGCCCGGCAGCCCGCTGCGTTCCAGTGCCTGCTCAATGGTGTCACATGTGAGGACCCCGTTGCCCACCGGAGTCGACTCGTCGAGCGCGACACGGGTCACACCCGTGGTCACGGAGTCGCAGACGTAGTCGAAATGGGCGGTGGCGCCCCGGATGACCGCGCCGAGGCAGACGACGGCGTCGAGGTCGCGGGCCATCTGCTGGGCGACCACGGACAGTTCGAGCGCGCCGGCGACGCGGGCCACGACGGGCTCGTCCACGCCGCACGCCTTCGCCGCGGCGAGCGCCCGGTCGAGCAGCCGGTCGGTGATGTGGCCGTGCCAGCGGGTGCAGACGATGCCGAGCGTCAGCCCGGCCGCGTCGACGGTGCTGTCCTCGGGGCGTCCCGCGCCGCTCATCAGAGTCCCTCGATCTGGTGTCCGAGACGGTCGCGCTTGACCGTCAGGTAGCGCCGGTTGTGCTGGGTGACGATGACCGGCATGGACTCGCGTCCGCGCACGTCCACGCCGAAGCCGTCCAGGCCCTTGAGCTTGTCCGGGTTGTTGGTGAGCACCCGCACCGACTGTACGCCCAGGTCACGCAGCATATGCGCGGCGTTGGAGTACTCGCGCGCGTCGGCGGGGAGCCCGAGCTCCAGGTTCGCGTCGACGGTGTCGGAGCCGTTGTCCTGGAGCGCGTACGCCCTCAGCTTGGCCAGCAGGCCGATGCCGCGTCCCTCGTGCCCGCGCAGGTAGAGGACGATGCCGCGGCCCTCCTGGGAGATGCGCTCCATGGCGGCGTCCAGCTGGGTGCCGCAGTCGCAGCGCTCGGAGTGCAGGACGTCGCCGGTGAGGCACTCCGAGTGCGCCCGGATCAGGACGTCGTCGCCGTCGCCGAGGTCGCCGAGCACCAGCGCGATGTGCTCGCCGCCGTCGATGGCGCTGGAGAACCCGACGGCGCGCCACATGCCGAACCGGTTGGGCAGCCGGGTCTCGACGACGCGGGTGACCATCTTCTCGGTGCGGCGGCGGTGTTCGGCGAGTTGTTCGATGGAGATCAGCTTGAGCCCGTGCTCCTTGGCGAAGATCTGGAGCTCGGGCAGGCGCGACATGGTGCCGTCCTCGTTCACCACTTCGGCGAGGACGCCGGCGGGCGCGAGGCCGGCGAGCCGGGCGAGGTCGACGGCGGCCTCGGTGTGGCCGCGGCGGCGCAGGACGCCGCCCTCCCGGTAGCGGAGCGGGAAGATGTGGCCGGGCCGGACGAGGTCGCGGGGCTCGGACGCCGAGTCGCACAGCGTCCGGATCGTCCGCGCGCGGTCGGCGGCGGAGATGCCGGTGGTGACGCCGAGGCGGGCGTCCACGCTGACGGTGTAGGCGGTGCGCATCCGCTCGGTGTTCTGCGCGGTCATCAGCGGGATCTGCAGCCGGTCGAGGTCCTCGCCCTCCATCGGAACGCAGATCACGCCGCTGGTGTAGCGGATCGTGAACGTCAGCAGCTCGGGCGTCGCCTTGGACGCCGCGAAGATGATGTCGCCCTCGTTCTCGCGGTCCTCGTCGTCGACGACCACGACGGGACGTCCCGCCGCGATGTCCTCGATCGCCGCCTCGATGGAGTCGAAGATGCCGTTGCCGTCGTTGATGTCGTTGCCGCTCATGCGGTCACCGCCTTACCTGCCGTGGGGGTTTGCACGCCCCGGGACTCCCGGAGCCAGTTCCTGAACCCGGCCATCACCATCACGAAGAAGATCCCGTAGACCGCGCCGGAGACGTACAGCCCGGACTTGAGCGCCAGCGGCACCCCGACCAGGTCGACGAGCACCCACACGATCCAGAAGTCGACCAGCGCGCGGCTCTGCGCGAACGTCGCGACGGCGCTGCCGACGAAGATGTAGGCGTTCGCCCACGGCGACCAGGCGATCTGCAGCCAGTCGAGGTGGGTGAACAGCTGGGCGACCACGGCCGTGCCGGCGAGCAGCGCGCCGATCAGGACGGCGCGTTCCCTGAGGGTCGCCTGCCGGACGGCGAGGCCGCCGGTGTTCCGGCGTCCGCGCGTCCACATGACCCAGCCGTAGACGGCGAGGCCGCAGAAGAGCACTTGCTTGAGGGCGTTGCCCGGGACGTTCGCGTGCAGCGAGGCGGCGAGCAGCAGCAGTGCGCCGGCGAGCTGCACGGGCCACGTCCAGAGGGTCTTGCGCATGGCGAGCCAGACGACGGCGAGCGAGAGCACGTTGCCGACCAGGTCGGTCCACAGGATGTGCTCGCCGAAGACCTCGAAACCCGCGCCGAGCCAGCTCACGACCGGCCGCCCATCATGCGCTCGACGTACTTGGCGACGACGTCCACTTCGAGGTTCACGGGGTCGCCGGGCTGCTTGTGGCCGAGCGTGGTGAGGGCGAGCGTGGTCGGGATGAGCGCGACGCTGAACCGGTCGGTGCCGGCCTCCACCACCGTGAGGCTGATGCCGTCGATGGTGATCGAGCCCTTGTTCACCAGGTAGCGGCTCAGGTCGGGGGGCAGGGACACCGTGACGACGTCCCACCGCTCCCCCGGCTCGCGGGAGATGATCGCGCCGACGCCGTCGACGTGGCCCTGCACGAGGTGCCCGCCGAGCCGGTCGGACAGCCGGACGGGACGTTCCAGGTTGACCTTGGAGCCGGGTTCCAGCGCGCCGAGGCTCGATTTGTCGAGGGTCTCCTTGATGGCGTCGGCGGTGAAGACGCCGTCCTTGACGTCCACCACGGTGAGACAGACGCCGTTGACCGCGATCGACGCGCCGTGGACGGCGTCCTCGGTGACGAGCGGGCCTCGGATCGCGAGCGTGACCGAGTCCCCCTGGGGGTCGATCGCGACGATCTCGCCGAGCTCCTCGACGATGCCGGTGAACATCTCCCGGGCCTCCTAGTTCAGGGCTCCGGGGGACGTTCATACATCGTCGTACGCCTCTGGCCAGGGGCGTACCGCGCGCTGCCTCCCATCCGGACTTTCACCGTCGGTCCCGGAATCCCACCGGGTCAACCGGCCGATGGCTTCGGCCGGGTCGCGGACTGTCACCGCCGGTTCGGAATTTCACCGACCCCGGAGCACGCGTTCATGCTTTGCCAACCAGTGTGCCATGCATTCCATTCCGAGCCCCATGTGACCATCGCCACTGCCGCCTGCGGGGCGAACGTCCGACCCGTGCGCGGCAGGTCTTGCCGCGGGCCGGGAGGCGGGTGAAACTCGTTTGCGGAACGTACGCCGCGGACTCGGGAAGACCCATGGCCAAGCTGTCCCTGTCGCCCAAGATCCTCGACGTCCTCGACTTCGGGACTCCCTCGGCGGAACGCGACATCTCCCGCGGGCTGGAGAAGTACTTCGTGGAGTCGCCGGCGTACCAGCGCGTCCGGTCCGGGGCGAAAACGATCCTGATGGGCAACCGCGGGTCCGGGAAGAGCGCGATCTTCAAGGTGCTGGCCAGGCGGGAGCGCGCCGCCGGGAGCCACGTGATCGAGCTCTCCCCCGAGGACTACTCCTACGAGCTGCTCGGCTCGACGATGGAGGCCGAGCACGCCGGCTCGTGGGCGAAGACGGGCGCCTACGCCGCCGCCTGGAAGTACCTGATCTACGTCCTCGTCATGAAGGCCCTCGCCAGGAAGGGGATGCGGCTGACGAAGGGCGGCGGCCGGGAGATCCACCGGTACATCAGGGACAACCACGGCGCGCAGCAGCTCGGCACGCTGTCGCTGCTGGTGTCCTACCTCAAGCGGCTGGAGGCCATCAAGATCGGCCCGATCGAGGCCGGGGTGCGGACGCGGGAGCTGGACCGGCTGTACAAGCTGGAGGAGATCCACAACCTGCTGCCGGCGCTGCAGCGGGTGCTGGACGGCCAGCGGGTGGCGGTGGTCGTCGACGAGCTGGACCGCGGCTGGGACTCCTCCGAGGACGCCAAGGCGTTCGTGTCCGGGCTGTTCCAGGCGTGCGTGTCGATCAACGGGCTGCACCGGAACCTGCGCGTGTACGTGTCGCTGCGGCAGGAGCTGTACGACGACATCCCGGCCCTCTACGAGGACGCGCAGAAGCACCGCGACCTGCTGGAGAAGATCCACTGGTCGGAGGAGTCGCTGCTCGAACTGATCGCCAGGCGGATCCGGTACTCCGCCCGCGAGAAGGGCTTCGACATCGAGGCGCTCGAACGGGCCGGGGACAGCGCCTGCTGGTCGGCGGTGTTCTCCGCACCGCCGGGCCGGGAACGCGGCGCCTCGTTCGGCTACATGGTCGACCGGACGCTGTACCGGCCGAGGGAGCTCATCCAGTTCTGCTCGGAGGCCCTCGAACAGGCCAGGGGGCGCGTCTCGGCGCTGCCCGTCCCGTACGCGGCGATCGAGCGGTCCGAGTACGGCTACTCGGCGGAGCGGACCAAGGACATCGCCGCCGAGTACCGCTCCCAGTACCCGGGGCTGCTGAGCGTCTTCGAGGTGTTCCGCAGCCGCCCGCACACGATCGGCCGCGAGGAACTCGAACTGCTGTGCCTGGAACTGGCCTTCGGCGACCTCCCCACGCACGGCACGGAGTCGTGGCTGCCGCTGCGCGACCCCAACGACCTCATCGAGATCCTGTGGCGGTCCGGGCTGCTCACCGCCCAGCCCACCGGAGGCGGGCCGTTCCTGGGCAGCCACCAGGCGCAGCACCTCAACCTGGCGGCCGTCCAGCGCTTCCGCGTCCACGACATGTTCCGCGCCTCGCTCGGCCTCACGGCCGGGGACGCCTGATCCCGCACGGGCGGGTCACAGCGCGAGGCGGACGCCCTCCGGGGTCGTGGTCACGGAGGTCAGGTCCCCGATGATGTGGTGGGCCGCGGTGAGCACGGAGCGGTCGTGGCTGGTGGTCACCGCCAGGACGGTGGCCCCGGCGGCACGGCCCGCGGCTATGCCGGCGGGGGCGTCCTCGATGACCACGCAGGCGGACGGGTCCACGCCCAGGTGCGCCGCGGCCAGAAGGTAGCCGGACGGGTCCGGCTTGCCGTCCCGGACGTCCTCGGCGGAGACGACCACGGGTGGGACCGGGACGCCGGCCACGGTCGTGCGGAGTTTCAGTTGCTGCCTGTCCATCGAGGTGACGAAGGCGTGGGGCAGGCCGTTCATGGCGGCCAGGAGGTCCATCGCGCCCGGGAGGGCGGTGATTCCGTCCGTGCCCGTTGATTCCAGGGCGTCCAGGCGGGCGGTGGCTTTAGGGACCCGGTCGGGTGGGAGGAAGTCGGCGACGCGGTCGCCCGTGCGGCGGCCGTGGGCATCGGACAGGAACTCGTCCGGGTCGATGCCGTACTCGGCGGCCCATTCGCGGGCCGCGCGCTCGACGAGGGGTGTGGAGTCGACCAGGGTGCCATCCACGTCGAACAGGACGGCGGCGCAGCGCAGGATCACCAGTTCGCCTTGGCCGTGGCCTCCTCGGCCTGGGCGCGGAGGTTGCGGATCGCCTCCACCGGGTCGTCGGCGCCGTAGACGGCGTTGCCGGCGACGAAGACGTCCGCGCCGGCCTCCGCGCAGCGCTCGATCGTCTCGGCGCTGACGCCGCCGTCGACCTGGAGCCAGACGGGCAGGTCGCGGCCCTTGATGAGCTCGCGGGCGCGGCGGACCTTCGGCAGGACGACGTCGAGGAACTTCTGGCCGCCGAAGCCGGGCTCGACGGTCATCAGGAGGAGCATGTCGACCTCGCCGAGGAGGTCTTCGAAGCCGTCCACGGGGGTGGCCGGGTTGACGCCGAGTCCCGCGCGGGCCCCGGCCGCGCGGATGGCGCGCAGGGTGCGGATGGGGGCCTTGGCCGCCTCCGCGTGGATGGTGACGCTCTTCGCGCCCGCCTCCGCGTACTCGGGCGCCCACCGGTCGGGGTCCTCGATCATCAGGTGGCAGTCGAGCGGCAGCCTGCTGTGCTTCAGCAGCGCCTGGACGACCGGCAGTCCGAGGGTGAGGTTGGGCACGAAGTGGTTGTCCATGACGTCGACGTGGACCCAGTCGGCGGAGTCGGCGATGCGCTCGACGTCCTCGGCCAGACGGGCGAAGTCGGCGGACAGGATGCTGGGTGAGATCTGCGGAGCCATGATGCCATGAGTCTATTGGTGCAGTTCGGCCCGATCGTCACCCGGCCGGGTGAGACCGGGGGTGGGACGGGCGGCCAGCCGGAGCCGGACGAACGCCTCGGGCGCGCCCGCGGTGACCCAGAGCGCGAGGAGCGTCTGGACGGCGAACGCCTGGGCGATGTTCGTGCCGTCCGGCAGCAGGTCGAGCGCGGCTATGGCGGCGGCGCCGGCGAGGCCCACGGGGAGGCGGGCGAGGCGCTGCCAGGCGTGCCCGCCGGGGTCGAACCAGCCGCGTGCCGCAAGGAGCGACAGGCCCGCGAGGGCCCCGCAGAGTGCGCCGGAGGCCCGGGCCGAGTCGGTCAGGGTGACGGGGGGCGTGTGGCCTCCGGCCGCTCTGACGGCGTCCGCCCACGCCTGGGGCCACTGCCAGTTCTCCAGCGGCTGCCACGCGCCCCAGGCCGCCGCCAGCAGCAGCAGGGAGATGACCAGTGAGAGGGCCATCTGCACGGCCAGATGGCGGCTGGTCCACCACGGGACGGCGATGGGTTCGAGCGCTAGGACGACCACCAGGAGGGTCAGGCCGATGGCCCAGCCCGCGAGGACCTGGCCGGTCGAGTGGACGCCCAGATAGACCCGGGACACCCCGATCAAGGCGATGACGACGGCGGCGCCCGCCCAGAGGAGCCGCCGCCCGGTCTGGGCGGCGAGGAACCCCCACGCGACGATCCCGTTCTGGGCGTGGCCGGACGGCATGCCGAAGGACGACAGCGACTGCCTGCCCTTGATGGCGGGATCCGTCCAGTACGGGCGCGGCGCGTGGAAGACCAGCTTGAGGAGCGTGTTGAGCAGCGCGCCGAACAGCAGGACGACCGACGCCCGCGCGGCGAGGCGCGGCGCCACGCACCAGAACAGCGCGACGAGCAGCGGGACGTAGAAGGCCGAGCTGCCCAGATACGACATGAAGAGCATGAAGTCGGTCAGCACGCGTCTCCCAGGGGCTAAGTGCGGCGCAGGAGGGCCAGGAACATCGCGTCCGTGCCGTGGCGGTGCGGCCAGAACTGGGCGTACGGGCCGTCGCCCACGCCGGTGAGGTCCGGGCTGAGCGACGTGAGGACCGCGGGTGCGTCGAGCCGTTCGACGTCGTCGCGCTTGCGCAGGACGTCGTCCACCACCACACGGGTCTCGGCGAGGTGGGGTGAGCAGGTGACGTAGGCGACCACACCGCCGGGCCGCACGGACTCCAGTGCGGTGGCGAGCAGCTTCCGCTGGAGAGGGCCGAGTTCGGCGACGGCTTCGGGGCCTCGGCGCCAGCGGGCCTCGGGGCGGCGGCGGAGCGCGCCCAGGCCGGTGCAGGGCGCGTCCACCATGACCCGGTCGAAGGCCCCGGGACGCCACGCGGGGAGGGTTCCGTCGGCGGCGACCACGCCCGTACGGGCGTCGACCGCTCGCTGGACGAGCGCGGCACGGTGCGGCTGGACGTCGGCGGCCAGGAGCCGTGCGTCGTGCTGGTTCGCCAGGGCGGCGAGCAGGCCCGCCTTGCCTCCGGGGCCCGCGCAGAGGTCCGCCCAACGGGCGTCACGGCCGTCCAAGGGAGCCTTGGCCAGGGCCAGGGCGACCATCTGGCTGGCCTCGTCCTGAACGGCGGCGCGCCCGTCGCGGACGGCGGCGATGGCGGCCGGGTCCCCTTCGGGCAGCACGGCGGCGTAGGGCGAGTAGAGGGCGGGTTCCGCACCCGCCTCCCGCAGCTCTTGCAGGGTGGCCCGGCCGGGGCGGGCGACCAGCGTCACCCTGGGGCGGGCGTTGTCGGCGGCGAGGAGTTCACCGATCTCGTCCGGTCCGACGGCGTCGCGCAGGGCGGACACGATCCACTTCGGGTGGCTGTGCGCGACCGAGAGGCGGGTCGTCGCGTCGGCGTCGGGCGGTGCCACGATCTCCAGCCAGGCGTCCATGTCGCGGCCGGCGACCTTGCGGAGCACCGCGTTGGCGAACTTGGCCTGGCCGGGGCCGGCGACGGAACGGGCCAGCTCCACGGCCGTCCCCACGGCCGCGTGCGGCGGGATGCGGGTGGCGAGGATCTGGTGCGTGCCGAGGCGCAGGACGTCCAGCAGCGGGGCATCGACGCGGCGCAGTTCCCGGTCGCTGCACAGCGCGAGGACCGCGTCGTAGGTGCCGCGGCCGCGCAGCGTCCCGTAGGTGAGCTCGGTGGCGAGGGCGGCGTCGCGGCCGGTCAGGCCGCGGTCGTGCAGGCGCTTGGGCAGCAGGAGGTTGGCGTAGGCGTCGCGGGTCTCGACCGCGCGGATGACGTCGAACGCCGTGCGGCGGACGAGGTCCTGGGGGCGGCCCGTCTTGCGGGGGCCGCCCGGCCTGCGGTTCTGGACGTGTCGGCGGTTGCGGGCGGGCGGCATCAGTGCAGTGCGTCCTTGCCGGTGAGGTCGACCCCGCGGACCCAGTCGGCCGCGGCCATCCGCCGCTTGCCCTGCGGCTGGACGTCGCCGAGCACGACGGGATGCGTGGCCGTTCCCACCAGTACCTCGTTCTTTCCCGGACGGATCTCGCCGGGCTCCAGCGCGTCCGCGTCGGGCGCCGGGCGGACCGGGCCCAGCTTGACCCGCGTGTCGCGGAGGCTCGTCCACGCGCCGGGGGCGGGCGTGCACGCGCGCACGAGACGGTCGATGTGCAGTGCGGGGCTCCGCCAGTCGACGTGGCCGTCCTCGGGCGTCAGCTTCGCCGCGTGGGACACGCCCTCGGTCGGCTGCGGCCGGGGCTCCAGCACACCCGCCTCGATGCCGTTCATCGTGTCGAGCAGCAGGGTCGCGCCGGCGACGGCGAGGCGCCCCAGAAGCTCGCCGGACGTGTCGTCCGGCTGGATCGGCTCGGTGAGGACCCCGTACACCGGGCCGGTGTCGAGCCCCTCCTCGATCTGGAACGTGGCCGCCCCGGTCACGTCGTCGCCGTGCAGGATCGCGCGCTGCACGGGCGCCGCGCCGCGCCACGCCGGCAGCAGCGAGAAGTGGAGGTTCACCCAGCCGTGCCGGGGGATGCCGAGGGCCTCGCGGGGCAGCAGGGCCCCGTAGGCGACGACCGGGCAGCAGTCGGGCGCGATCGCGCGGAGCCGGTCGAGGAACTCGGGGTCGCGGGCCTTGGCCGGCTTGAGCACCTCGATCCCCGCCTCGGCGGCGAGCGCGGCGACCGGCGAGGCGCTGAGATGCCGCCCACGGCCCGCGGGCCGGTCGGGGCGGGTCACGACCGCAGCCACCTCGTGCGAGGACCCCAGCAGCGCCGTCAGCGCCGGGAGCGCGGTGTCGGGAGTGCCGGCGAAGACGAGGCGCACCTAGATCGCCTTCCCGAGGGTCCGGTGCGGCGACGCCTTGACGACGGGGACCGGGTCGCCGAACCACTCGGCCTCCCGGATGGCCTTCATCGCGGCCTTGCGCTGCTCGGGGTCCATCCGGTCGATGAAGATGATCCCGTCGAGGTGGTCGGTCTCGTGCTGGACGCAGCGCGCGAGCAGATGCGTGCCCTCCAGGGTGATGGGCTCGCCGTGCATGTTGAAGCCCTTCGCCACGACCCCGACCGACCGCGGCGTGGGGAACGCGAGGCCGGGCAGGGACAGGCAGCCCTCGTCGTCGGTCTCCTGGTCGTCCGACAGGTCGAGGGTCGGGTTGACCACGTGCCCGAGCATGTCGTCGACGTAGTAGGTGAACACCCGCAGGCCCACGCCGAGCTGCGGCGCCGCGAGGCCCGCGCCCGGAGCGTCGATCATCGTGTCGGTGAGGTCCTTGACGAGCTGGCGCAGCTCCTTGTCGAAGTCCTTCACCGGCTCCGCGGGCGTGCGCAGCACGGGGTCGCCGAAGAGGCGGATGGGCTTGACGGCCAACGGGGACTCCGATTCCTGCGAGGTTTCTAGCGAACGGGATGTATCCGTCCAGTCTACGGAGACATCCGCCCCGGGTTCACACGCCGCTTCACACGCCGCGGTGCGCGCTCTGGCGCGCGGAGCGCGCCTTGTAGGCGGCGGTACGGGCGGCCTTGGCGGTCGCCTTGTCGGGATGGTGCGCGCCCAGGGCCTCCAGGACGTCGGCCGCGCCCGGGTGGTCGGTGCGCCACAGCTCGTCGACCATGGCCCTCATCTCCGCCTCGGGCGGAGCGTCGATCAGGGCGGCCTCGACCGCCTCGCCGGGTCCGGCGGTCTCCAGCATCCCGGAGACGGTGTCGACGAACACCCAGAGGTACTCCTCGCGCGCCAGCTCCCGGCCGGACGGGTCGCCGACGGCGTTCAGCCACATCGCGGCGTAGGGCGAGACGAGCGGGTGCTCCTGCGCGGCGCGCACGACGCCGGCGGCCTCGGGGCCGATGCGGTGCAGGACGGCCGCGGCCAGGTTGCGGGCGCCGGGGCCGCCGGTCCGCATCACGTCCAGCAGGTCGGCGGCGGCGTCCTTGGGGTCGTGGGCGGCCAGCCAGCCGTCGATCTCCTCGTCGGCGGCCTCCGGCCGGTACCAGGTGAGCCCGTCGATGAGCTCGGACGCCCGCGCACCGGCCAGCTCGCCGATGAGCGGGGCGGTGAAGCCGTCCGCCAGCAGCAGTTCCCGGACGGCCCACACGCCGAGCGGCGTCAGCGCGCGCCCGTCACCGGACCGCTCGACGATCCCCCAGTCCTCAAGGGTCGCCAGCTCCAGGTGGAACGCGTCCCGGACGAGGGCCGCCATGGCGTCGGCGTCGGACAGGTCGTAGGCCTCCTCGACATGCCCGAGCAGCGCCCCGGCCAGGATCTCCGGCTCGGTCGGCTCCTCCTGCTCGTACAGGTGGATGAGGACGCCGGTCAGCTCGTTCTGGACGAGTTCCAGGGCGTCCAGGCCGTCCGCGTAGTCGTGGCCGGGCACGACGACCGCCTCGAACAGCGGCAGCCACGCGGCGAGCATCGCCGCGTCGTCATCGGACCGCAGGCCGCCGCTCTCCGGCCCCGGGGAGGCGTTGCCGTGCTCGGCCGTGATGACGTTCGCCTCCACGGCGGCCCACCACAGCCGTTCGAGCTCGCCCTCGTCCTCCATCTGGCCGTAGCGGCGCGGGGCGTCCAGGCCGAGGGCGGCGCCGGCGGCCTCGATGTCGGCATCGGTCAGCGTGTCGTGCTCGGTGAGGGCGCGTTCGCCCGTCCAGTCGGCCAGGGCCAGGACCGCCGCGGTGAGCCGGGACCCGCGCGCCGCCGCGGCCACCTCGGCCGGGGGCACCCCCCGGACCGGCGGCACGACCAGCTCGCCGGCCTGCCGCAGGTACTCCTCCGTGCGGGCGTAGCGCTCCGCCTCGGGCAGCGCCTCGAACGCGCGCACCCACGCGTCGACGGCCTCCTGGTCGTCCAGCGAGACCCCGTCGGCCTCCAGCAGCCCGCTGATCACCTCGGCGGCCGCCGCCCGCTCCTCGCTGTCGACCGCGGACACGACCTCGGCGAACTCGGGCTCGACCCGGTCGATCTCCGCCGCCAGCGCGTCGGCGTCCGGCGCGGGGACGGCGGCGGTGTCGCGCAGGTAGGAGACGATCTTGCGGAGGGCGTCCAGGACGGTGGGGACGTCGTCGCCCGAGGCGACCACGGTCTCGGGGAAGACCTCCAGCAGCAGCCCGCGGATCCCGTCCGGGGTCAGCTCGCCCGGGCCCGCGAGCCCCATCTCCTCCCGCGCGAGACCGAGCAGGATGAGGACCCCCTGCCCGTCCACCGTCTCGCCGCGCTCGTCCGCCCACCGCCGCAGGTCGGCGGCGGTGCTCTCCACCCAGTTGTCGGCCACCCGAGAACCCTATTGGTCAGATCAGCTCCAGGGGGTCGATCTGGACCCTTACCGTGTCGGCGGCCTTGCGCGCGCTGCGCACGCCCTGGGCCTCCTTGAGCGCGCGCGCCAGGGCGTGTCCGGCGGCGCGGGGGACGCGTACCAGCGCGCGCTCCTTGTCCTGGGCGTCGGCCCCCGCCTGCGGGGCGCCCGGCGGCGCGGGGACGGGGACCGGCCCCAGCACCTCGGCGCCGTCGGGCAGCCGGGCGCCGGCCAGCAGCTCGCGGACGGCCGCCGGGGAGCCGGTGAGCGAGGCCATCCGCGCGGCGGGCGGGAACCCCGCCTCCCTGCGCTCGGCCAGCTCGCGCTCCGCGTAGGTGACCGGATCCCAGCGGACGAGCGCCTGGACGGCGGGAAGCGACCCCTCGGCGGCCACGATCACCGGGCCCTGCGGCCGGACGAGTGACGCGGCGTTCATCCAGCGGCGCAGCGTCTCCTCGCCGGCGCGCAGGTCCGGCCGGCCCAGCAGGACCCAGCCGTCCAGCAGCAGCGCGGCCCGGTACCCCTCCTCCGCGGGCGGCTCCGCTCCCGGCGTGGACACCACGAGCGCGCGTTCCGGGCCGATCCGCTCGAGGATCGCGTCGCGGCCGGACGTCCGTACCGGCACGCCCGGGAACGCCCTGCCCAGCTCCTCCGCGGTGCGCTTGGCGCCCACCACGACGGCGCGCACCTGGAAGAAGCCGCATTCGGGGCAGTGCCAGTCACCCGCGATGCGGCCGCACCACCGGCAGTAGGGCGCGGCATGGGAGGACGCCAGCGACAAGGGCCCCTGGCACGCCTCGCACCGGGCCGGTGTGCGGCAGCGCCCGCACGCGATGCCCGGCACGTATCCGCGCCTCGGCACCTGGACGAGGACCGGCCCGTCCTCAAGGGCATGGCGGGCGGCCTCGAACGCGACGTTCGGCAGGCGGGCCGTGCGGGCCGCCGCGTCCCGGGCGAGCTGCGCGTCCTCCCCCACGTAGCGGACGCGGGGCATCGCCGTCCGGATCCGCTCCCGGCCCGCGGACAGGGCGTGCGCCCAGCCGGTCTCCACCAGCTGCGTGGCGTCCGTGGTCCTGGTGAATCCGCCGATCAGCGCCCCTGCCCGCGCCCTGTGCGCACGCAGGGCCAGGACGTCGCGGGGGTGCGGGTAAGGCGCGTGGGGTTCGGCGTGGACGTCGTCGCCGTCGTCCCACAGCACGACCAGCCCGAGATCGGCGACGGGCGCGAACATGCTGGCGCGTGTGCCGACGACGGCTCGCGCCCGACCGCGCAGGACGGCGAGCCATCTCCGGTAGCGCTCGGCCGGGCCGAGTTCGGCCGTCAGGGCGACGTGCAGGCCCTCCCCCAGCTCGGCCTTGAGCGCGGCGTCCACACGGGCCACGTCGCGCCCGTCGGCGACCACCACGATCGCGCCGCGCCCGCCGCTCAGCGTGGCGGCGACGGCCCGCGCCAGGGCGGCCGTCCAGCCGGGCCCCGGCAGCGCCGTCCAGACGGCGCGCGGCGCCCTTCCGGCGGCGAGGGCGCTCAGGAACGACGGCCCGGCGGGGTAGTCCGCCCAGACGCCGGCGTCGGCCGGCGCCGGCGTCTCACGGTCTTCGGCCTCCGGAACGGGCTCGGCCTCGACGCGGGCGTGCCGGGGCGGGACGGCCAGCCGCAGCACGTCCGCGAACGTGCCCGCGTACCGGTCGGCCGCCTCCCGGACCAGCGCGGCGATCTCCGGCGTCAGGACCCGCTCGGACGAGGTGACCCGCTCCAGGAACAGCAGCTTCCCGCCGTGGCCGCTCTCGGCGGCCCGCTCCAGCAGGAACCCGTCGACGAGCTGCCCGGCGAACCGCACCCGCACCCGGCACCCCGGCACGGCCTCGGCGTCCAGCTCGGCGGGCACCAGGTAGTCGAAGGGCCGGTCCAGGTGCGGCAGGGACATGTCGACCGCGACCCGCGCCACCGGCAGCTCCTCCGCCGGGCGGCGCGCCCCCTTCCTCCCGGCCTTGCCCGCCTTCTTCGCCGTACCCGGCTTACCGCCCCTACCAGGCTTTTCGGGCTTGCCGGCGGGCGCCCGGGGCAGGTCGTCCAGCCCCGGGATCAGGTCCGTTCCCCCGCCGTCCTTCGTCACGCCACCCGTCCTACCAGACCGACCCGACAGCCGGACGCGCACGCTAGGGTTGATCCGGTTGAAGGGGCGCGCGCCCGCCGGCCCATTGCCCGATGCCCCTCCGCGCCCCCGCCGTCCGACGAGCCCGTGCAGGCGAAGTGACCCCAGCGCATACCCAAGTGACCCCGGCGCATGCCCAGGAGCGGGCGGACGCCCCGGTCCGGCACGGATCGCCGCGCCGTCCCGCGAGCCCTCCGTCCGCCTGGACGAAGTGGAAGAAGCGGGCCCGCCACCCGGTGGTCGCGGCCACGGTCGCCGCCGCCGTCCTCCACCTGGTGTGGGCGCTGTTCCTCGCCGCCGAGGGAGGCGACCTCGCCGCCCAGGCCGCGTGGACCGACTTCGCCTGGGAGCACCCCGGCGCGGCGTACAGCTTCGCCTGGTACGGCGGGATGCACCCGGCGTCCTACAGCGTCATGTCGCCGTACCTGATGGCGCTGTTCGGCATACGGACGGTCGCGGTGGTGACCGGCACCCTCTCGGCCGCCCTGACCGCGTACCTGCTCAAGAAGTTCCGGGCCCCGGTGGCGCTGCCCGCGTCGCTGTGGGCCGCGTTCGCGCTGTCGTGCAACACCGCATCGGGCCGCGTCACGTTCGGCCTGGGCCTGGTGTTCGCCCTCATGGCGACGATCCTGGTGTTCACGCCGCGCGGCACGCCCGCCCTGCGCGCCGCCGGGATGGTCGTCCTCGGCGTCCTGGCCTCGCTGGCGAGCCCGGTCGCCGGGCTGTTCCTGCTGGTACTGGCCGCCGCGCTGTTCCTGACCGGCCGCCGCCGCGCGGGCGTGTGCGTCGCCGTCGGCCTCCCCCTCGTCGTGGGGACGACGAGCCTGCTCTTCCCGTTCAGCGGCGTCCAGCCGATCTCGCTCACCGCGATCGTGCTGCCCGCCGTGACCAGCGTCATCGCGGTCCTGCTGTGCGCGCCGAAGAACTGGACGCTCGTGCGAGTCGGCGCGGGCGTGTACCTGACCGGGATCATCCTGACCTTTCTGATCCCCTCCCCGGTCGGCAGCAACGTCGAGCGCCTGTCGCTGCTGTTCGGCGGGATGTTCCTGCTGTCGGCGGTGGCCCGCGCGCAGGGCCGGGTCCGGATCGCGGTGCTGTCGCTGGCGTTCATCGTGACCGCGTCCTGGCAGGTCGTGAAGCCCGTCGACGACCTGATCCACACCGAGCCGGCGGCGTCCGCGGCCGACCATGCCCGCGGGCTCGTCGCCGAGCTGGACGCCCTCGGCGCGGACAAGGCCCGGATCGAGGTCGTGCCGCTGCGGTCGCACTGGGAGTCGTCCGGCCTCAGCCGCCACTTCGTCCTCGCGCGCGGCTGGAACCGCCAGGTCGACGCGGAACGCCACAGGCTGTTCTACGAGGACGGCGCGCTGACGCCCGCGTCCTACCGCGACTGGCTGCACGCGTGGGCCGTGCAGTACGTCGTCCTGCCCGAGCAGGAGGTCGACTGGTCGGCGCAGGACGAGGCCGCGCTCGTCGAAGGCGGCCAGCCGTACCTGGCGGAGGTCTGGCGGGACGAGCACTGGCGCCTGTTCCAGGTCGCGCGGCCGACGCCGCTGGTCGGGGCCCCCGCGTCCGTGCACGAGCTCAACGCGGGCGAACTCGTCGTCGACATGCCGGCCCGCGGCTCCGTGCTCGTGCGGGTCTCCTGGTCGCCCTGGCTGAGCGCCACCGGAGGGGACGCCTGCCTGGCCCGCGAGGGCGACTTCGTCCGGCTGACGGCGCGCGAGCCCGGCCGGTACACCCTCGCCGCCCGCTACGGCCTGCACCGCGGCAACCACTGCCCCTCCTGACCGAACGTGCGAAAGGGCCCCGGGGACGTCCCCGGGGCCCTTCTCGTGCGCGCGGTCAGAGACCGGCGGCGGAGGCCAGGTCCTTGGCGCGGTCGGTGGACTCCCAGGAGAAGTCGGGCTCCGACCGGCCGAAGTGGCCGTAGGCGGCGGTCTGCTGGTAGATCGGGCGGAGCAGGTCGAGGTCGCGGACGATCGCGGCCGGACGCAGGTCGAAGACCTCGTCGATCGCCTTCTCGATCTTCTCCGGGGCGACCTTCTCGGTGCCGAACGTCTCGACGAACACCCCGACCGGGTGCGCCTTGCCGATCGCGTACGCGACCTGCACCTCGGCGCGGTCGGCGAGCTGCGCGGCGACGATGTTCTTGGCGACCCAGCGCATCGCGTACGCGGCGGACCGGTCGACCTTGGACGGGTCCTTGCCGGAGAACGCGCCGCCGCCGTGCCGGGCCATGCCGCCGTAGGTGTCGACGATGATCTTGCGGCCGGTGAGGCCGGCGTCGCCCATCGGGCCGCCGATCTCGAACCGGCCGGTCGGGTTCACCAGCAGCCGGTAGCCCTCGATGTCGAGGTCGAACTGGGCGAGCACCGGGTCGACGACGTGCTCCTTCACGTCCGGGGCGAGCAGCTCCTTCAGGTCGATGTCGGGAGCGTGCTGGCTGGACACCACGACGGTGTCGAGGCGGACGCCGCGGTCGCCGTCGTACTCGATGGTGACCTGGGTCTTGCCGTCCGGGCGCAGGTAGGGGACGTCGCCGCTCTTGCGGACCGCGGACAGCCGCTGCGCGAGCCGGTGCGCGAGGGTGATCGGCAGCGGCATCAGCTCGGGCGTCTCGCTGGTCGCGTAGCCGAACATCAGGCCCTGGTCGCCGGCGCCCTGCCGGTCGAGGTCGTCGACGCCCTCGCCCTCGCGGGTCTCGTAGGCGTCGTCGACGCCCTGCGCGATGTCGGGCGACTGCGCGCCGATGGACACCGACACGCCGCAGGAGTGCCCGTCGAAGCCCTTCTTGGACGAGTCGTAGCCGATCTCCAGGATCTTCTCCCGGATCACGCCCGGGATGTCCACATAGGTCTCGGTGGTGACCTCACCGGCCACATGCACCTGACCGGTCGTGATCATCGTCTCGACGGCGACCCGGCTCTTCGGGTCGTCCTTGAGCATCGAGTCGAGGATCGCGTCGCTGATCTGGTCCGCGATCTTGTCCGGATGTCCTTCGGTCACGGACTCGGAGGTGAACAGGCGGCGAGACACGTACGTGAACTCCTTGCAGCGGCTGCTGACTGACGTCGCAGGACGGATTCTTTGTCGAGTTCGGCGGGGGACGCCGGCCCCCCGCCCGGGTTCCCCGGGGTGCTAGGCCCGCAAGTCTAGCGGGATCGGTGCCGGACACCGCCATGCGCGCCGGGCGCGGACGTCTCCCGTCGATCCGGACCGCCCCCCGGGGCCGCCCCGCCGGATCCCTCCGCCGGGGGCGCGGGACGCAAGCGGGCCGCGACGAGGTCCCAGACGGTCTCGGCGAGGTCCTCCTTGGCGCCGCGCGGCACCTCGGTCCGGGAGCCGTCCGCACCGAGGATCACGGCCTCGTTGTCCGGCCGGCCGAAGGTGAGGTTCTCCCCGACCTGGTTGACGACGAGGAGGTCGCAGCGCTTGCGGGCGAGCTTGGCGCGGCCGTTGGCGAGGACGTCGTCGGTCTCGGCCGCGAAACCGACGATCACCTGTCCGGGGCGGCGGGTCTCCCCCAGTTCCGCGAGGATGTCGGGGTTCTTGACGAGCCGGATCGGCTCCGGCTCGGACCCCTCGGCCTTCTTGATCTTCGAGCCGCGGTAGCCGTCCGGGCGGAAGTCGGCGACGGCGGCGGCCATCACGACCGCGTCGGCGGCGCCGGCGGCCTCCACCACGGCCTTGTGCATCTCCTCGGCCGAACCGACGGGGACGAGCTCGGCGCCGGCGGGGTCGGGCAGCGCGACGTTCGCGGAGACGAGCGTCACGCGGGCGCCGCGGGCCACGGCGGTGCGGGCGAGCGCGTAGCCCTGCAGGCCGGATGAGCGGTTCCCGATGAACCGGACGGGGTCGATCGGCTCCCGGGTGCCGCCCGCGGAGATCACGATGTGCCGTCCGGCCAGGTCGCGGCCGTCGGCGCCGCGGGCCAGGACGTGCCGCGCCACCTCGAACAGCTCGGCCGGGTCGGGCAGCCGGCCGGGGCCGGTGTCCCTGCCGGTGAGCCGGCCGGACGCGGGCTCGACCACGATCGCGCCCCGGGACCGCAGCGTCGCCACGTTCGCCCGGGTCGCCGGGTGCTCCCACATCTCGGTGTGCATCGCGGGCGCGAACACCACCGGGCAGCGGGCGGTGAGCAGCGTGTTGGTGAGCAGGTCGTCGGCCAGCCCCTGCGCGGCCCGGGCCAGCAGGTCGGCGGTGGCGGGCGCGACGAGCACGAGGTCGGCGCCCTGCCCGAGCCGCACGTGCGGGACCTCGGAGACGCCGTCCCACACCTGCGGGGACACCGGGTTGCCCGACAGCGCGGCCCAGGTCGGCTCGCCGACGAAGCGGAGCGCGTCGGCGGTCGGCACGACGGTGACGTCGTGGCCGGATTCGGTGAGCCGCCTGAGCAGCTCGCACGCCTTGTACGCGGCGATGCCGGCGCTCACACCGAGCACCACGCGCGGCTTACGGGAGGTCATGCCCTCACGATCCCATCACGCCCCCGCGACGCACGAGCCGGGGGTCCCGGGGTGCGCCCGGAAGAGGCCGCGGCACCGGCGAAGGACGGCCGGAGCACGACGTACCGCGCCGGCTGCCTCGCGGGGTCGTTCAGCCCTCGATGGGCTCGGCGTTCAGGAGGCCCTCGCGCGTCTCGCGGAGCGCGATCGACAGGGGCTTCTCCTGCACCTGGGTCTCGACGAGCGGGCCGACGTACTCCAGCAGGCCCTCGCCCAGCTGGGCGTAGTAGGCGTTGATCTGCCGGGCGCGCTTGGCCGCGATGCTGACGAGGCCGTACTTGGTGTCGACGACCTCCAGGAGCTCGTCGATCGACGGGTTGGTGATGCCCTCGTTGCTGGCTGCCACTCGGTGGCCTTCCACTGGTAGGTCGCTTACTGGTCAGCCATCAAGGCTAGCAGCTCATCGCACACGTCCCGGACGGACGTGTTGACGAGCGTGACGTCGAACTCCTTCTCGGCGGCGAGCTCCACGCGGGCGGCGTCGAGGCGGCGCCCGATCACCTCGGGGGGCTCGGTGCCGCGGCCGGTGAGCCGCCGGACGAGCTCGTCCCAGCTGGGCGGGGCGAGGAAGACCAGCCGCGCCTGCGGCATGGTCCCGCGGACCTGCCGGGCGCCCTGCAGATCGATCTCCAGGAGCACCGGCTCGCCGCGGGCGAGGCGCTCCTCGACGGGCCGGCGGGGGGTGCCGTAGCGGTTCCCCGCGAACTCGGCCCATTCGAGGAGCTCCCCCTCGTCGACGAGCCGGTCGAAACCGGCGTCGTCGACGAAGAAGTACTGCACACCATCGGTCTCACCCGGGCGGGGGGCCCGGGTGGTCACCGAGACCGACAGCCACACCCGGGGGTGCGAGCGCCGGATCTCGGCGACGACCGTGCTCTTGCCGACGCCCGACGGCCCGGACAGGACCGTCAGCCGCCGCGCGAGCGGGCCATGCGTGCTGGAGCCGTCCGGCGCAGTGATGGGTGCGCCGGAGCCGGGCGGGATGGAGCCGGCCGCGGGTCGCCCCGCACCGGCCGCGGCGGCCTGACCGCCGCGCCCGTCCGTGAGTCGTGCGTCAGCGGTTCGCACTTCCGCCGAACTCACTCTCCAGGGAGGCGCGCTGGTTGGCGCCGAGGCCCCGCACACGGCGGGACTCGGCGATGCCCAGACGCTCCATGATCTGCTTCGCACGGACCTTGCCCACACCGGGCAGCGATTCGAGGAGGGCCGACACCTTCATCTTGCCGATGATGTCGTCGGTCTGTCCCTCCTTGAGGACCTCGGCGAGCGAGGTCCCCCCGTGCTTGAGCTTGTTCTTAACCTCGGCCCGCTCCTTGCGGGCCTTGGCAGCCTTCTCCAGGGCTGCGGCGCGCTGTTCGGGGGTTAGGGGCGGAAGAGCCACGCCGGGTCACCTCAGGTTTCCACTCGACGGAGTCGGACGGGTTGGGAAACTAGCGAGTTCACCACCCATAAGGCAACGTGAAGTGCCGTTTAGCCCACCACAAATTCACGAAAATCACTCCCCGGAGTGTCCTGAATACAGAGTGTACCCAATCCGGGGGGGTCGGGGGCCCATCCCCTTGCCTTGCTGGGACTTTCGCATGATCGTGAAAATCCCCCCGTTCCGACCCCAAATGCGGCACTCGGTACCCTTATGTCACTGCCGTTCGCGGTCCCGCGACGCGGTTCCGCCGGTCCGCCGGCGGCCCCGCGC
>NZ_SMJW01000607.1 GCF_004348335.1 Actinomadura bangladeshensis
GGATCGGGGCGCGGGTGAGGCCGTCGGGGGAGAGCAGGACGGTGGCGTGTTCGGGGTAGGAGTCGGCTTCGAAGCGTTCGGTGTAGGCGGTCCAGTGGGCGGCGAGGTCGAAGCCGTCGGGGCGGTCGAAGCGGTCGGGCAGGACGGTGAGGGCGAGGACGCGTGAGATGCGGTAGGTGCGCGGGTCGCCGGTGCGGTCGGCGGGTCGGGCGATGAGGTACCAGGTGCCGGCCTTGAGGACGACGCCGAGGGGTTCGAGGGTGCGGGTGACCTGCTGGGGGCGCTGCCAGCGGCGGTAGCGGACCTGGATGCGGTGCTGGTTCCAGACGGCGTCGGCGATGGCGTGCAGGTGGGGGACGTCGTCGGGGGTGCGGAACCAGCCGGGTGCGTCGAGGTGGAAGCGTTCGCGGATGCGGGTGGCGCGGGTGCGGAGGGCG
>NZ_SMJW01000065.1 GCF_004348335.1 Actinomadura bangladeshensis
GGGGCGGGGGGACGGGATCATGAGGGTGGTGCGCTCTTCGGCGGTCAGGTCGCGGAAGACGCGGGTGCGGGCGCGCTCGACCAGGGCGGCGCCGTCGGTGACGGCCTCCCAGGTGCGGACGGTGCGGTCGCCGGAGGCGGTGGCGATGCGGGTGCCGTCCGGCGACCAGCTCACATCCCAGATGAGGTCGTCGTGGACGGCCGCGACGCACAGCTCCCTGCCGGTCAGCGCGTCCCACAGCCGGACGGTCCGGTCACCGGACGCGGTCGCGAGGACCCGGCCGCCCGGCGACCACGCGAGCGACCAGAGCCAGCCGTCGTGCCCGGACAGGACGGACACCTCCGTCCCCTCCGCCGCGTCCCACACCCGGACCCCGCGGTCGCCGGAGAGGGCCGCGATGTGCGCGCCGTCCGGCGACCAGGCCACGGCCCTGACGGCGCCCTGCGGCACGGTCAGCGCCGTGACGCGCAGGCCCGTCCGCGGCTCCCAGATGAGGACCGCGCCGTCCTGCGACCCGGAGGCGATCCGCTCGCCGTCCGGTGACCAGGAGACGGCGCGGACGGTGTCCTCGTGGCCGCGCAGGACGAGCGGCGCGGAGCCGTCGCGGTCCTGGAGCCGGATCGTGCGGTCGTCGGACGCGCTGGCCAGCCGGGTGCCGTCCGGCGACCACGCCACCGCCCGCACGCGGTCGGCGTGCTCGGACAGGACGCTCTCCTGCGCGCCGTCCGCCGTCCAGACGCGCACGGTGCGGTCGCGGGAGGCCGTCGCGAGGCGGGTGCCGTCGGGCGACCAGGCCACGTCCCAGATCTCGTCGGTGTGCCCGCGCAGGACGCGCGGGCCGCCGTCGGCCCAGATCCGGGCGGTTCCGTCGTGGGAGGCGGAGACGATCCCGCCCGCCGACCAGTCGACCGCCGACACGGCGCGCTCGTGGCCGCGCAGCACCGCGAGCTCGGCGGCGCGGTCGGCGTCCCAGAACCGGACGGTCCGGTCGTTGGACCCGCTGGCGAGGCGGGCGCCGTCCGGCGACCAGGCCACCGCGCGCAGCGCCTCCCCGTGCCCGCGGAACACCGCCAGCTCGGTGCCCTCCGCGGCGGACCACAGCCGGATGGTCCGGTCATGGGACGCGGTGGCGAGGCGGGCGCCGTCCGGCGACCAGGCGACGCCCCACACGATGTCGCCGTGCCCGGTCAGCACCGGCGCGGACCTGCCGGTCGCCACGTCCCACACGCGCGCCGTCCGGTCGTAGGAGCCGCTGGCCAGGCGGGTGCCGTCCGGTGACCAGGCGGCCGTGCGGACGGTGTCGTCGTGGCCTTCCAGCACGACGACCGTCAGGCCCGCCGCCGCGTCCCAGATCCGGATCGTGTGGTCGTCGGACGCGCTGGCCAGGCGGGTGCCGTCGGGCGACCAGGCCACGTCGCGGACCCATCCCCCGTGGCCGCTCAGCGTGGCCTCGGCCGCCCCGGACTCGGCGTCCCAGATCTTCACGTCGCCGTCGCGGGACGCGGAGGCGAGGCGGTGGCCGTCCGGCGACCAGGTCACGCCCCACACCATGTCGCGGTGGCCGCGCAGGAGGCCGGTCCGGGCGTGGGCGGCGGCGTCCCACACGCGGACGGTGCCGTCGTCGGACGCCGACGCGAGCCGCAGGCCGTCCGGCGACCAGGCGATCGACACGACCGGGGCCTCGTGCCCGCGCAGCACCGCGACCTCGCCGCCGGCCGCATCCCAGATGCGGACCGTCCGGTCCGAGGACGCCGTCGCCACCCGCGCGCCGTCCGGCGACCAGGCCACCGACCAGATCCGGTCCTGGTGGCCGCGCAGGACGCCCCGCACCCGCGACACCGCGAGCGCCGACGACAGCGCGCGGCGGGCCAGCGGCGTCGGGGCGCACTCCTCGTGCGCGGCGAGGGCGAGCAGCAGGCTGTGCTCGGGGTCGGTCCGGAAGACGGTGAGCGCCTGCCGGGCGATGGAGTCGGCGAGCCGCCGCATCGCGACGCCGTCGGAGCGGTGCGAGATCTCGACGAACTCGGTGACGAGCGGTTCGGCGGCGGCGAGGCCGTCGGCCTCGGCGAGCCACTTGCGAGCGGCGGCGAGGCGCTCGCCGCGCAGGAGGTACGCCTCCTGGCGGCCGTAGCGGTCCCATTCGGCGGCCCACTGCGCCAGGTCGGCGAGCCGGCGGAGCGTCTCGGCGTGCAGCGCGATCGTCTGCCGCAGCGGCGCCCACGCGGAGAACAGCGCCTCGTGCGAGACGTCGAACACCGCCTGGTCGCCGTCCTCGCCGCTGGTGCACAGCCGCTCGCGGACGAACGCGTCCACGACCCGCCGGGCCGCGTCGTCCAGCTCGGTCGCGGGCACTCTGCGCCGCGTCGGGCGCCCCTCGGTGAACTTGACGAACTTCAGCAGCGTCTCCAGGACGGGCGGCGCCGGGTCGAGGGTCTCCAGTTCCCGCAGGACGCGGTCGGCGCGGCGGGTGAGCGCGCCGTCCACGCCGCCGGTCCGGCGGTAGTCCTCGGCGGTGGCGACGCCGTCCCGTCCGACGCGCAGGTACAGCTCGTGGAGCAGGTAGGCGAGCAGCGGCAGCGCCGTCCCGTCGCCGGTGTCGTCGGCCATCTGCGCGACCAGCTCCGGCGGCTCGAACGTGATGCCCGCCCGGCGCGCCGGCTCCCGGATCACCGTCCGCAGCGCCTCCCGGTCGAGCGCGGAGACCGTGAACGGATGGCGGAACAGCCCGGCGGACGCGCCGCTCAGGAACGCGGTGAGGAACTCGGCGCGGAACACGAACACGACCCACAGCCTGGTGTCGGCGTCCAGCGCGTCCTGGAGCATGCGCAGGAAGGCGTCGCGGTCGCCGTCCGATGTGAGCGTCAGCAGCTCCTCGGCCTGGTCGACGACGATCAGCGCCGACCGGTTCCGCCGTCCCCGCCGGAGCGCGCCGACGTGCCGGCCCAGCTCGGCGGGCGCGTCGCGCAGCCGGTCCGCGATCTCCTCGGCGTCGGGCTCGCCGAGGGCGTCGGCGAGCCGGTAGGCGAGGCCGGCGAACGGGTCGTCCTCGGGGGTCAGCGGCGGCAGCACCACCCAGCGCCGCTGCTGGTGGAGGCGGGGCAGCAGCCCGGCGTACAGCAGCGACGACTTCCCGACCCCGGACGGACCGGTCACCGCGATCGACCGCGGCTCGCCGCCCGGCCGCAGCCGCTCGATCAGCTCCTGGATCTCGGCGTCGCGTCCGAAGAAGACGCCGTCGTCCTCCTCGGTGAAGGCGTCCAGGCCCGGGTACGGCGACCGGCCGGCGGCGGACGCCCACGCCGGCCGGGCCAGGCTCCGCCGCTCCTGCCCCTTCTCCCACGCGAGGACGAGCGGGATCAGCAGCATGCACAGGATGATGACGGGAAGTGCCCATTTTTGAACTACATGAGTGGTTTGTGGCGAAACCTGCAATGCCAGCCCGAGCAGCGCCACCAGCAGGATCATCAGATACCCGGGAAATACCGGCCCCTGCCGACGACGCATGCACCATCCTCCGAATCCCGCGGACCGCCGTCCATGCTATGGGCCCCTCCATTCCGGCCTGTGAACGGCCGGACGAAATGCCGCCCCCTTTCCGGACATGTGGAGTGTGTTAGGCCAGTTCACCGCGCCCATGGCGCGCGAGGAGAGGAGAAGGCTTGCCGTCCACCTTGGAGGACCCCCATCCACCCGGCGACCGGCGGCGGCGCTTCGAGGAGGTCTACGCGGCCCACCGCGCCCAGATCCTCGGCTACGCGCTGCGCCGGACCAGCGACCCGCAGGACGCCGCCGACGTCCTCGCCGAGACGTTCCTGACGGCGTGGCGGCGGCTCGACGACGTCCCGCCGGGCGAGCAGGCGCGGCTGTGGCTGTACGGGGTGGCGCGCCGGGTGCTCGCCAACCACCACCGGGGCGAGCGCCGCCGCTCCGCGCTGGCCGCCGACCTCGGCTCCCTGCTCCGGGACGCGCCGGCCGTCCGGGAGGCCGGCGACATGGCGCACGTCGCCGCCGCGTTCCGGAGCCTGCCGGACCGCGACCGGGAACTGCTGTCCCTGGTCGGCTGGGAGGGGCTGGACCACGGCGAGATCGCGACCGTCCTCGGCTGCTCCCGCAACGCCGTGCGGATCCGCGTGCACCGCGCCCGCCGCCGCTTCGCCCGCGCGCTGCACCGCGCCGAGGCGCCCGTCCTGCCGACCACCGCCCGAACCCCGAACGGAGAACCCGCATGAACCGCGACATCGACCCCATGATCGGCGCGCTGGCCACCGTCACCGACGAGCGCGCCGCCGGCCTGCTGCCGCCCGACGCCGCCGCCCGCCTGGCCGACCGCATCACCGCGACCACCGCCGACCCGGCCCCGGCGGCGTCCCGCAGGCGGCGCACCCCGCTGCTGACCGTCGGCCTCCCCCTCGCCACGGCGGGCCTGGCCTGCACCGCCGTCGCGGTGGCCGTCCTCGCCTCGGACGGCGAACCGCAGCGTCCACCGGCCGCCGTCACCACCCAGCCGAGCCCGAACGTCTCGCTCGTGGCGGCGCTGTCGTTCACGCGCAAGGGCGACCACATCGACGTGAAGGTCCGCGACCCCCTCGCCGACCCGCAGCGCTACAAGGAGGAGTTCGCCCAGCACGGCCTCAAGGTCAAGCTCTCCCTCGTCCCGGGATCGCCGTCCATCGTCGGCACCGTGGTCATGATGGACACGAGCGGCGGCACGAAGCCGAACGACGTCAGGACCATCACCGCCAAGGGCGAGTGCGAGACCGGCGGCGGAGGCGACGTCTGCCCGGTCGGCGTCCGCATCCGCACCGACTACGAGGGCACCGCCGAGATCGTCTTCGCCCGCGCCGCCCGTCCGGGCGAGCAGTACTCCAGCAGCGCCCCGGTCACGGCGCCGGGCGAGGCGATGCACGGCATGACCTTCCGCGGCCACCGCGTGGGCGAGGTACTGGCCGCCCTGAAGAAGCGCCATGTCTCAGTGCCCGAGTACCGCCACGAGGTCGGAAACGAGAGCAAGGCCCTGACCCCGGGCCAAGTCCCGGAGTCGTGGTACGTCCACGACGCGGTGCCGTGGGCCGAGAACCAGGTCCTCCTCTTCGTGGGCAGCACCCCCAAGGAGCAGCCCGCACCGGCCCCGGCTCTCCCCGGCCAGGGCCTGCCTCGCTGACGGTTCAATCGCCCTGGCTGAGGGCGAGGGTGTCGAGGGCCGCGTAGGTGCCGGTGATCGCGACCAGGGCGGCTATCGAGCCGCGCGGGACGTCGCCGCGGGCCAGGTGGACCAGGCCCGCGGCGGTGTCGCACGCGTCCACCAGCAGGCAGAGCCGCCACCACCGGCGCCGCGTCGCCGGGTCGCTCATCAGGTAGCCAGCGCCGAGCGCGACAGCGCGGCTGCCGAAAACGCGGATGAGGTAACGGAGCTCGGGGGTGTCCCGGGAGCCCATGCCCGCCAGCTTCAGGTTGAGGCCGGGCGCCGCGAGCGCCAGCGTCCCCCAGGCGACCCGGCCGCCCGCCAACATCTCCAGTGCGCGTTCCATACCGCCGACCCTGCCAAACCCGCCGGCGCGAATCGATTACCTCTGAGGTAATCCGAAGAGGGCCGCCGAGACTTGACACATCCTGCGACACGACAACGGTCACCGCCCCCTTTCGTGGCGGTGCAGCGGACCGGTCACCTATTGATCAGAAGTTCGGGGGAGATCGCCGCAGCGTTCACACGTGCGACTTGCCGGCTCCGATCCCCTCTCCGGGCAGGAACCACAGGAAGGACAGATGTAACTACTGGACCGTGTCCAGCACGGCGCCGCGAGAAGGTCCTGCGAGAAGATCATGTCGAGTCGGTCTCCGTCGCCTCCGACCTGTTCGGCGAGGCCCGGCGCGGCCAGGACTGCATAGGGCTGGGAACATGATAGGCAGCGCCGAGTCTCCCAAACCGCGCCGCACTGGCATGAGCAACGGTAGGTGTCGCCGTCCCGCGCCGTGAAAGCTCGCTCCGAGGCTTTGCGATGGCATATCGGGCAGTAGGCGAGACTTGCGACCGTCTGGATCGCGTCGGACAAGTCAGTACGCAGCTTCTCCAACTCCTGCTTGTTATCGCCGTGCCGCCGGGCCGTGTCCGTGCGGGTCCGGAGGTTGCTCAGTTTCGTTGGCAATTTCTCCAGGTCGTACTCTTGCGGCAGGCCGGCGACGACCACCTGCCCCGCTTCCCATCTGATCCAGGTGAAATGCCGGGCGAGGATCTCGGCTTGCGGCACCCGGCACGTTACGCGCACCGGATACGAGAGGAGAATGTGACCATCGATCGCGTTGCGAAGCAACCTGGCCATACGGCTGACACTGCCGAGGTCGGACGGGCTGACGGGCACCATGGCCGGATGGCTTCCCATCCCGCTCGACGTGTGGACTCGTAGGCGGAGTGAGCCCGGCAGCCTCGTGCGCTCGGCAGCCTCGCCGGGATAGACGACGGCCCGCGCCTCGTCGTCGCCGCCCCTGAGGGTGTCGAGCGCTCGTATCAGGCCCGCGTTGTCATCAGTAGCACCTGTCAGTGCATGAGGCAACGGCACGATCCGCAAGATCGGCACCCCACCGACCCGTAGCACGATGGTGTCGTCGCCGTTTGGTTCGAGAGCAACGACTTGCCCCGCATGCCGGTACTGAAAGCCTCCCTCGGGAGCACGTTCTCCCTCGAGGCCGAGCTGTCTCAAAGCGCGCAAAGACAACAGAAGGACGTACCGAGCGAAGTCACCGCACCACTGGGCGAGGGCTTCATCGGGTTCGGTCTCCGCGCTCTGACGCGACTTGATCTCCGCTTGCCAGAGCCGTCGGCAATGCCGATAGTCGATATCGTTGTCCCATAGGTTGGTCGGACGCAACTGAGGAGGGCCTGTGTAGGGCCCTCGGACTCCGGTTCGCAGTTCCGAAGTGAGCAACGGGGCGAAGGCATCGCGCAACGACAGGAGATCTCCGCGGAGCTCCTCGATGCGTTGCTGGAGATCGTCCTTCTCCAGCAGATCGGCGACGAACTGATAGAGGCGCTGCTTCTCACGGTGGCCATGGCGTTGCCCGATCTCCTCCAGCAGGACCCGCGCCTGTCCCACCAGGCCATCGATCGAGTCGACCTCGGCGATGCGAGTCAAAAGGTGCTTCCACAACCGGTCCACGAGGGTCGCGATCACACGATTCTCATAGAGATCGTGGTCGGGAACCCGGACGGGGGTGAGCAGCTTGGCCGGCTCCACACCGTGCAGACGGCGCGCGGCCCAGGTCTCACTGTGCCCAGCCAGGTGGGTGACCGTTCGCCAGGTGATGCTGCGCGCTCGACTGACCGGGACGAGGACATCTTCGGCGCGAAGGCGTGTGTGCGGAGCAATACACACTTTTCGCAAGTGCGCGAACTCGGCGTGTAGCCGCTTTTCCAGCGGATGGGGGCGCAACCGGTCCGCGACACGATCGATCATCGGCGGAACGGCTGCGAGTTGTTCCAGGGAGGCGCCAGCTGTTTCGAGTTCACGCAGCCGACGGGAAATCGTTCTGACGCTCTCCATGATGACCGCCGCCGGAAGGGGAGGGCCTCCGAAATCTCCGGACCACCATCGAACACCGTCGTGCCGCAGGGCCCATCGCCCCTCAGCCCCGACAAGATACGCTCCCGGTTCTGCGTTGACGGTGCCGACGCTGTAGCCACGCTGTCCTTCAGGAATCTGGTAACGGCCCAACTGAACCGATGGGTCGCGGAGGGGGACCACCTGGCCGGTGAGCCGATCCCACATGAGGGGATGGTCGCTCAAGAGATCCCCCTCGACTTCAGCTCGGCCCGTAGGGCGCGCACCGACTTCTCCGGCCGTGTGTCCGGGAACGTCCTCCCCCAGCTCGCGATGATCTGTTCCTCAAGTGCCCGCAACTGGGTCGGCTGTATCTCGAACCGACCCGAGAGCGAACGAAGGATCTTGGTTGCGAGCAGGTGGTCGGCTGCCTCCCCCGCGGTACCGCCCGCGGCAACGGTGACCGGGACGAGCCGCTCCGCTTGGCGCCGCAGCCGGGGGCCCCACGCGGACCCGAAGTCGTCGCGCAGCCGGTCTCCCAGCTCCCGATCGAAGAAGCCGAGCACCCGGTCGGTCTCGCTCCCGTGGTGCCGCACCGCCTCGTCGAACGCCGCGTCGAGGCTCCTCATCGACATGGGTTCGACGGGCTCGGCACCGCCCGCTCCCGGGTCGAAGGCCACCGGCCTGGCGGGCAGTTCCAGGACATGGGCCCGGTCATAGGTCTTTGGGGCGAACCGGACCGTCGTCTCATCGTTGTTGGCGGTACCGATGAACCAGACGTTGTCCGGCAGCTCTAGGAAACGGCCGTCGTGGAGCAAGGCCGGTGCGGGTTCGACTTTGGCCGTCATCAGTTGCAGTCGCGCCGGTTCCGAGGGGTCGCCCGCCTTGCTTTCCAAGGCCGAGAGCAGATCGCTGAAGTACTGTTCCGGATGTGACAGGTTCATTTCATCGAGGATGACGAAGAACGGCTTGTCCTTGAACAGGGGGAGTTGTGCCTTATAGAGGGCCTGGGTGAAGCCGGTCTCGTAGAATTTGCGTTCGAACGGGTTGTAGTAGCCCATCAGATCTTGCGGGCTGCGCCATTCCGCCGCGACGGCGACGAGGTCGCACCCCGCCCCCATTACGCGCGCGAACGCCTGCGGCAGCCTCGTCTTGCCGATGCCGCTGATGCCCTGCAGCAGATGAAGCCGACTCGCCGCCAGTCCCGCAACGAAGCAGCGCAGGTCGGCCTCGGAGTAGTAGAGGTTCAGGTCCGCCGCCATCCGCGCGCGAATGCGGCCGATGAGCGTTCGCAGCTCGATGCGCGTCCGGCTCAGCTCCGGCCGACGGGCGAAGTGCTCATTCTCGTCCATGCCGGCGCAGGACGGGAAGGGTGAGCTGTTCTGCGAGTCGGCCTGCAACTCCTGCAGCTTCAGAGTCTGCTGATGGATCTCATTCGAGAGGGTCTTGTTAAGGCTTTCCAATGCCTGATTGATCATGCGCGAGTTCTCGCGCTCGATCGCCGATATCTTCGCCGTCTCGGACCGGCGTCGCAATTCAGCGTTCTCCCGGACGAGTCTCTCCCGTTCGAGCACCAGATCATGGTTGCGGGACTCGATCTCCTGAACCCGTTCCCGTTCGCTGACGGGGTGGGCGGCTGCGGCCGCGTGGAGTTCGGCATTGCGCGCACGCAGCCGGTTCAGCTCTGCCATGACCTCCGTAGCCGTGAGCTCACCGAATTCGAGCGTGGCGGTCTCCTGCTCGGCGAGCTTCTCCGCCCTGACCTGCGCGAGTTCCTTGATCTTCTCGTACCGCTGCCGCCATTCCAGGATCTCCTGCTCGGCCGCCTCCAGCTGGGCCCGCCACTCCCGCCGCCGGCTTTTGATGCCGTCGGCCACCTGCTGGTCCAGGAACTCTTCCCTGGCGGTGGCGTGACGCCGCATCCGCTCAAGTTCGCGCCGCGTCTTCTCCAGCTCGGCGACCCGCTCCGCAAGCGCCCGCTCGCGCGACGAGAGATCGTCCTCAGTGGCCGCGAACCGTTCAGCAGCGCGCTTCTCGCGCTCCTCCAGCTCACGGTCGAAGGCCGACCTGCGCTCGTCCATCTCACGGCGAAGGCGCGCCAGCTGCTCGTGCCGCATCTCCGCGAAACCGCCCTTGGCCTCCTCCTCCTGCTGGAGAACCTGCCCCGCGCGCTCGGCGACCGACTTCTCCCGTTCGCTCAGTGCCGCCTTGCGCTGCTCGAATTCGGCGACCTCCGCAGCATGGGCGCTACGCTTCTCGGCCAGTTGCTCAGCACGCTGTTCCAGTTGCTGATGCCGCACCTGGTACTTCTTTTCCAGCTCGGCTTTCGCGGTGGCCAGCTGGGTCTCGCGCCGCTCAGCCAGCGTCCGCGCGCGTTCGGCCTGGGCGATGGCGGTCCGCAGGCGATCGGCATCGATCTTGCCGGTCACCCCTGTTCCGGACGGCGCCGGCTCGGCCTCGTCCACGGCACTCTCGTCCGGCTCCTCAACGTGAGTCGCCTGCTCCGCCGTCAGTACTTCCGCCGCCTTCTGAACCAGCTCGTCCACGGACACTGAGGCCCCCGCCGCGCGACCCCCGGCCTTCGATTTGCCGGCAGGCTGACCCTTCGCGCTCCTATTGCGTTTGTTCGGCATCTCTATCCGTTCCTCTCGTTGGTGGGCGCGGGGAGGGCGACAAGGAGCCGTGCGGCCTCCAGGGCGAGCGAGCGGCACCATTCGACATCGCCCTCGACCGTGGCGTCCCGCTCGGCATGCGAGCCGCGATTGCGCAGGTCCCCAAGCTGCACCAGATCGGCCGGCAGGGTGGGACGCCGTTCGGCGAGGTCACATAGCGGGTGGTGGCCGCAGTGCGGGCTCGCAGGGTCCGCCGCGGCCACGAGCAGGTAGCCGACGAGGCCGTTAACGAACGCCCTGCTGGTGTCCACGGCTTCTCGACCCGCACGGATTCGCCCCGGATACCTGCGGACATCGTCCAGCAGCCTGCCGCCGAGGAATCTGCCCGGCAGCGAGCTGAACCCGAGCTTCTCCGCCGCGGTCTGAAGCGCGGCCTTGACGACAGCGGACGGTGCCGGAGCCGCACCGCCGTCCCAACTCGGTTCGGCGGGCACCGGATATTCGTCCACCAGCAGGCGGAAAAGGTGCTCGTAGAGCCGGTAAGCCGTACGGGCGACGCTCTCGATGCCGGCCTCGCCGCCGCGCGCCGCAGAATCCTCCAGGTCCACGAGAAGCCCGAGCGCCTGCGGGCGCCTGCGCAGTTCCTGCCCGAGCGTCTGCACGAGCCTTCGTTCCGCGTTCGCCCGGACTCCGGCCCCTGCGACCCGATAGGCAGCTCGCTGCCGCTCTTCCGTCGACTCGGCGAATCTCACGACCCGTTCCGCCACGCCCGCATCGTCCTTGACGCGTTCGGACAGTAGTCGCTGCACCAGCGGGTTCGGGTCCAGCCCGAAGGGATCTGCGGTCCTCCATCCGCCTGTCTCGGTGTCCTTCCCATGTAGCCACACCAGCAGGTACTCCTCCATCGGCCGACCGATGTCGAGCACCCGGTGCACAGCCGGGTCGGAGGTGAGGGTCAGCTCCGTGGTGAGCGCCTGCAGATCCTCCTCGGCGAGGTGGGCGGCCGGCTGCCGGTGTCCGCGGGCGTCGGCGAAGCGGGCGGCGCGGTGCGCGAGCGCCGCCTGCCGGTGCGCGCCCACGGCCTCGATGATCTCCTGCGCGGTCGGTGGCCGGACGGTCCCGGGGGCGACCGGGCAGTCCAGAACATGAGCCGTCACCCACCGCGCCTCACCCGCGGTGTTCAGGCGCAGGCGAGCCTGTTCCCCATCGACGCGCCGGACCTGCTGGTAGGTCAGCCCATCGGTGGTCCTCGGCCACATGCGCTTGGTCGCGGGGTCCTGGAAGACGTGGGTGACGACCAACTCGGGTTCCTCTCCCACCCTGCTGGTGCGGAGCGTCTCCAGTCCGGCCTTGGTCGGCACGTTGCTCTTGTCGAGCTTCCCGGCCTCACGCAGCCCTCTCACGACATGGGCGCACAGCTCCACGTCCTGGTGGATGCGCGCGGCGATGTCGGGCGGATGCCGCGCACCGCCCTGGCACAGTGCCAACACGACCTTCTCGATGATGTTGAGATGGCGAACCTTGATGACCGGCGCGGTGACCTTGTAGACGAGCACCGGCCAGCACAGGAACAATTGCTCGCCTGCATTCGGGGGCCGGGACGGCTGCAGGACGCCGCGGCGGATCTCGAACATGTCAGCTCCGCTCCCCCAGCAGGATCCCCGACATCGATCCCGGCGAGCAGAGTGCCCGGAAGTCAGCGAAGGGCCGTACACCGGGCGGTGCCGCCCTGTTCGTGAACATGGCATCGTCCCCTACTACGACCAGCAGCCGCTGCTGCCGGCTCATCGCCACGCACAACCGGTTTGGCAGCAGCAGGTGCCCGTAGGCGCGTTTGACCCACCGCTCGTAGCGCGGGCGAGGATTTTCCGCGTCCGCTTCCTCCGGCGCGAATTCGGGGATCGGGCTTGATCGGGTGGTGGAAAGAAAGACGACGTCGAATTCCTTTCCCTGGAACGCGTCGACGGTCCCTACATGCAGCCGGTCGCCGACCTCGTCAGCCGTCCGGTACCCGGCCCCCTCCGGTTCCGCCAGCCCCACCCGGACCAGTTCCTCCCAAATCAGCCGGACCTGCGCGCTGTAGAAGGAGATCACGCCGAACGTCAGGTCCGGCCGGGCGAGGACGTGGCGCCGCAGCTCCGCCGCGACAACGCGAGCCTCCACGGGGCGGGCCTTGCTTTTCCCAGCGTGTTCTCCGCCCGCCGAATGGGGGACGTTGAGCCAGGCGGCCGGACGCTCCTGATAGCCGTCCAGGTCGTGGGTGAAGCCGTCCGTACCCCGAGGCGACTTCAGATCGCCACCGTAAAAGTGCTTTCCGACGAAGTCACCCAGGACGGAATGCATGCGGTACTGGTCATTGAGCCGGACGGCTCTGCGGCCCCCCGTATCCTGCTCGTGCAGCAGCGTGAACATACGCCCGAACAGACTTTCCTGGAGCATGGCGAGAATGCTGTCCTCGCCGATGCGCAGCTCCCGCTCCACATCCGGTTCCAGCATGTGCGGAAGCTGGTTCTGGTCACCGACGAGAATGACGCGGCGCGCGGCGAGCGTCAGCGGGATCAGCAGGTCCAGCGGATTCGCGCGGGCGGCCTCGTCCACGATCACGGTGTCGAAGAGCGATTCCTCGTCCTTGGCCTCCCGGACGGCCCGGGAGTCGGCCTGCTGGCAGGTCGCCGCCAGCGATGTCGTGTAGAGCCGCAGGGTCGCCATGACGGCTTCGGGGTCGCCTTCGAGCTCATCGAGGAACTCCACGAGGGCGGACTCGACACCCTCCGCGTCGGCCCCACGCCGTGCTTCGAGATCCTCGATCACGTCGTTCAGCAGGTCGACGACGTCCTCGCGGACCGCGGGGCGGACGAGCCTGTCCGCGCCACCGGTCAACCTGTCCAGGAGTTGGTCACGTGCCTCCGCCAGGTCACCGAGGAAACCCGGCGGCTCGGCAGCGGTCCAGTCGGCAGCCCGTTCGATGAGGTCCAGGTGCGTCTCGTCCCCCACCGCAAGCTGACGCAGATGCTGCAAGGCCGTCGCCGCCATCTGAGGGCCGTCATCGGTGAAGGCCACCGGAACACACCGGATGCCGCGGACTGCCCGCAGCGTGCTCTCCCTCCGGCTGTCGGCTCGGAACGTCGCGCTTCTTTCGGCCGTCCGCAGTTCCATGCCCAGCGCTTCGAGCCTCTCCCGAAGCGGATCGGACACGAGTCCGTCGACGATTCCGGCGACCTCGCCGACGACTTGGGCGAGGTCCTCGGCCGCCACTGGCGAGGCGCAATAGGCGGCGGTCCTGCGCGCGACCAGGCGGATGGCCGCCGCCAGGCGTCCCTCCGCGGTGCCGGACAGGTCCCGTTTGAGTGCAGTGATCGTCTCAGTCCGCCACCGCTCGATGTGAGCGGTCGACCCCCGATCCTGAGAGTCGATCTTGAGGGCGGGGAGTCCGCGGACCGTCGAGCGCTCGACCAGGTTGTCGACCGCCGCGTGCTGGTAGCTCGTCAGCAGCATGCTGCGACTGACCACCGCCGAGCGGCGGCGCTCCTCGGCGAGCCGTACCTGGAGCGCCGCGATGAGCTGGGTCTTGCCCGTGCCCGGCGGCCCCTGGATCACCGCGACGTCGGGAGTGTTCAGCGCCGTCTCCAGGGCGAGCTTCTGCATCTCGTTCGGCGGCTTCTTGAAGCATTTCGCGGCCGCCTCGGACATCGGCGGGATCCTCCGGCCCGGCTCCTTGCCGCGCTCAGGAATGCCCTGCAGCAACAACAGCAGTTGCGGCAACGGCACGTGTCCGTTCAACAACCGTCTCAGCGCTCGCTGCCGGCGCTCCAGACGTCGACGGTCGCCCCATACCGCGATGTGCAGGAAGCCTTGGCGCGGCGGATGCGCACCCCGGTCGGTCCGTTCCTCCTGGCTTCGGTGACGCCGCACCATGCGAATGTCCACGACACCCGAAGAAGCATCCATGTGCAGGACGGTCCCGACCTCGTTGCCATGTGCCAGATCTTGTTCCAGCAGGCCCCCGGGCTCCGCTGTTCTGGCGGCCCCACCAAGAGCCTCCGGCAGTTCCGTCGCGCATTCCAACTGCACTTCCTGGCCTGCGTCCAACTCGTCGTGGATCCGTTGGAACGCTTTGCCGTCACCTACGACGGTGAACCGGATGATGTCCTCGGCGTCGTCGAGGTAACTCCAACCCGAGTACTGGAGATGTCCGTAGTCCGCCATCCGGCGCAGCCCCTGCCGGTTCTCCATCTCGTGGTAACGCTGCCACAGGGCCAGGAACGTCCTGTCACGCTCATCACCCTTGAACCGCGTGAGCTCATCACGCATGGCATGCCGTAGCCGGGTCTTGACGGTGGCGTCGAACAATTCCACGTCGGCGTGGACGATCGCGACCCGGTCCCCGTCACGTACCGGAGAGGCATCCCTGTGCACGGCCTCCAGACGCCATTCGCCATCACTTTTGCTCAACTGGGCCGCGATACCGTCGCCGCGCAACCGGACCGAGATCGGTCCAGCCCCATCCTGACCGGGCGCGAGGATGGCGATCAGCCGCCGGGGACCGGCCGACGACGGAAACGTCAACTGCCGGCTGAGCCACTCCAGAAGCCGGTGGACACCTCGCACGTTGTTCGCACCGGCGATTCTGCGGACGGCCCGCAGGGCGACTTCGTCGACCCCGACACGCAGGCCACCCCAGTGATAACGGCCCGCAAGCTCGTAGATTCCGAGACGGATCCATCCGCCAGTGGCGTCGATCTCTTTCACGAACGCGGCGACGTGCCCGTCCTCGCTGATCAATGAGAAGAGGGCGTCGTTGTCCGCGTCGCCGCGCCCACGCGCGAGGTACTCGTGCTCCGCCCCGTCATGGCCGTGCTGAGTGACCGTGATCGTGGGACCGATGCGGACCAGGCTGATCTCACGGCCGATCAGACCGTCTGTGGGAACCCCGGACGGCAGTTCCACCCAGGCGAACTCTGGCGGTACCGGCAGCGCGCCGGCAAGGCGATCCGGCTCTGTCTCCTGCTGGGCCGCGTTCATCGGGCACCCTGCCGCGACCGCAAGAGCCGCAGGAAACGGTGGGGTTCATCTGGAGGCCCGAAGTGGATGCTCCATTGGCCGGTCTCGTCCATGTCGATCGGCCAGATGTCCCCGGTGCCGAGTGGAATGCTCCGGTGCATGATCCGGTCGACCATTCTCGTCGGGTGCCGGCCGACTCGTTGGACGGTCACCCGAGCACGGCCGTCCCAGTCAAGCTGCACCACGGGCTCACCAGGATCGATCGGAAGGTCGGCCGGCCCTCGATCAAGGTGGAGCACAGCCGTCCGTGCGCGTACGGTCTGCGCTTGCCGCGGGCTGAGAAGCAGAGACAGAAGCCTGTCGGTCTCGCACTCGCCGTCGGTGCCGGGAACGCATCCTGCCGGGAGTCGGCCGTGGACGTCGCAGCGCAGAATCGGAGGTCGTTCACGGCCGCACCAGGGACACCTGGCCTCCGCACCGTGGTAGGTGGAAGCGCAGTCGGGGCAGGGCACCATCAGAAGCGCCGCTTGATGCAGCTTGTCGTGCCACTCTTCCATCCCGGGCCGCCGTGCGGGACGGCGCAATCCGTCCTCGAAGGTGCGCCGGGCAAGCGTCTGAAGTCCGCGGGTCAGCACCGTGGGACGGGCAAGCCCGAGGCTGCTTCGGTTTCCGTCGTCGCTGCTGTGGTCGATCCAGGGAAGCCTTCCGGCGAACGCGGCCTCCTCCAGCCGCTCCGGATCCGCATAGACGGCATCTCCCTGGAACGGGTGTACCAACGTGAGGATTTCGAACGCGAGGACGGCGAACGAGTACACGTCCGTGAGACTGTCTTGACCGGCATGGTCGTCGACCACTTCCGGCGCACCGTAACCGCGGGTGAAGTAGACCGGCTCTCCTCCGCCCGATTCCACGGACAGATTGTCGGGGTCGATGAGCCACACCTGGTCATGGCCGCTGTTCGCCGACACGAGGACGTTGCCCGGTGAGATGTCGCCATAGGCCAGACCTCTGGCGTGCAGGCGCGCGAACGCCTCGGCGGCGAGTGCCAGCAGGCGCAGCCGCCGCGCGAGGCCGCCCGTCCTGACGAACCAATCCTTGACGTCGGCTTCGGGCGCGGCCAACGATCCCAGGTTGGTCATGGCGTCCAGAAGTTCCATCGTGTAACCGACGTGGTCACCGGTGAGCAGGGAGAGGGGTCGGGCGATCGGGATGCCCGCCAGGTCGTATCGGCGGACGGCGGCAAGGCGGCCGCGAAGCCTGTCGGGAGCCATGCCGGTGCCGGGCTTGACGATCTTGACCGCGGCTCGGCCTCCGGTCAGCGACCAGACCGTCCCCTGACCGCCGCCACCGATCTCCTCCACCAGTTCCAGCGCCTCTCCCCGGTCATCGTGGAGGATGTCACCGGGCCGGAGGCGACGAGAACGACGCCCAGAAACCTTGTCTGCGGTGGGCACTTGTTCCCTCAGCTCGTTTCAGTCACTCAGGTCGTGCAGGTCGTCGGGGTCGAACACCGAGACGTCATCAGGCCGCGCACTGTTGACGCGGACGCTCATGCTCTGCGTGAGGTATCTGAAGATCTCCGTGACACGGCCGGCCTCTTCCGCCCGGACGACCGGGTACATCGGATCGTCCACGAAGGATTCGAGGACCCGGTAGGCACTGCTGCCCGTCTCCGGCCCGATCGCGATGGCGAGCCGCAGCGACCTGCTGCCCTGCGGGGACGCCAGCAGCCGATTCAGCTGCGTCTTCCATTCGCTGGTCGGGGCGCCATCGGAGACGAGGACGAGAGTCGGGGCGAACGCGCGCGCCGGCACCGCGCTCCCGTCCGCCAGCACCTCGGAGGCGAGGTCGAACGCCTCGCCCATGGGCGTGCCCGCCGGCCCGCCGACCGCGGACATGTCCGCCCAGCTCGCCTCGGCCGCCGGGACGAGCGGATGATGCAACGCGACCCCCGCACCGCCGAACGTGATGACGCCGACGGTGATCTCCCCGCGAGCGGAGCGTTCCCGCGCGAACGCACGGATCATGGCGCCCATCGCCGCGTTGAGCGACGTCGTCTTGCCGTCCACCGCCATGCTGCCGCTGATGTCCGCGAGGACCAGGACGGGAAGCGGACGTGGCCGCTGTACCGCGGCGAAAGGCATGCCGACGTCGTCGCTCATTGAGGCAACTCTCCCAACAATTCATCTCTTCGCATGAAGCGGTCCGATGGCGAACGTTGCAGGATTTCACCGCGTAGGGGGTCGGTCAAGGAGATTGCCGACGTTACTCACCAGTCGTGTACTGGCCTCTCGATCGTTGCTGGTCAGCCGTGCTTCGCGACCTGCTACGGACAACCGCGCCCTGTCGGCCAGTAGGCTTCCGGCCCCCGCAAGACCTTGCTCATGGACGGGGGTCGACGGTGCGCAGCAAGGTCAGCAGGCCGTTCACTGCGTCGTACTTGTCGCCGGAGAGTTCGTCTGTCGTGAAGTGCATCAGGTCGTTGCGGACTCGACGTACCTCTTCAAGGAGTTCCATGAAGAGGGCATGGTCGACATTCCAATCAAGCGCCGCCCAGCGACGCTGGTCGCGCAACAGGTAACAGTAGTTGCCGAAGGTCAAGTCGGCGGCCTGGTGAACACGGGATTTCTGGTGCTGGGGCACTGCATCCCGGAGCTGCTCCACTGAGAAGACTCTGTCAGCTGCACGCCGGAGCCTGTTCTCCGCCTCCTCCACGAGAACGAAAGGGCGAGCGAGCGTGCCGAACTGGCCGGTCAGGTCCGAAGCGGTGATGATCCCAGTTACTCGATGCTTGTCAACGTTACGAACGAAGACGAATCCCTGCTCATAGATGGGTCGGATCTGTTCCAGCAGAAGGGCGTCGTGATCGACGACCAACGCGGGCGCGATCGCGTCTTTCAGTGCCGGGTCGACTGAGGCGATATGCGCTCTACCGATCGATTCCCAGCTCACCGCACCATGGAGCGTCCCGTCCTCGTCGATCACGGCGAGTTGGGAGAACTGGCGCTTCAGCATCAAGGTCTTCGCGTGGGTGAGGGTGACCGTGCTCGGGACCGAGATCAGCGGCGCGGGCAGGCTTCCCAGCCGCAGGGTCATCGGCTGGGGGTCGGTGACATCCTCGGTGTCGTCGGTGCCTTCGGCCGTTTCCTCACGCGCGCCGGGCTCGGGAGTGACCGGTACCAGCGTGACCTCATCACTGACGGAGCCCTCCGTGAAGGGCGGCCGGGTGGTGAGGCTCTTATCCGCCAGGTCCGCTTTGATGACGTCGATCACGGCACTGGTCCGACGTTCCGAGCCCCAGTGCTCAAGGAGATTCCGGATGGTCAGTGTCCGCAGGTTGCCCGGATCGCGCGAGGCCGCGTCATCGAGAAGTTCCTCGGAACTCGTCACCTCCTCTTCGCCATCGATTCCCGGGTCGGCACCGTCTGCGGCGACCGCGGCAATGCGGCTGGCGGCGTCATTGCGCGTCAACCTGCAGACGGTGAGCAGCGACCGCAGGGTGGCACGGAGATCGGGCCTCATGACCTCCGTCGGTATGTCCCACCGAATCCAGTCGACCGTGCGGACCTGCCGGAATCCCACGGGCTCCGCACTCCGGTACTCGTAGGGGCCTGTGACGCGGCCGATGGCGTGATGTCCGGGTTTCGTCTTCAGCGGCATCACCACGAGATCGCCGTCCTGGATCTCCGTGGTGAATCTCCAGAGCTGCCCCGTCCAGTTCCCGATCACGTTGCGAGCGGCGTCGGGGTACGCGCTCCGCAGTTCGCCGCTCAACTCCGACCATGTCTGGACGCCACCGAGGTCGCCCACCTCGTTCCAGCCGACGATGGCGAGGCCCTCCTGGAGCGCGCGTGCTTCTCGCTCACCTTCTCGTCCCCCACGCACCAGCCAGGCTCGCAGCTCGCCGTCGCACCGTCGGTCTTCCATACCAGCTCACTCCAACGATGAATACGGTGAATCTTTCAGCGCTTATCGCGACAGATACCTTTGAAGTCGCAGCTTGCGCATGTATCGCACCACTCCTCTAGTTTGGGGAGGCGGTTGTCGCGCAAGGACTGGCCTGCTGTGGCCACGCGGGGGCTGAGAGAGGTCAGCATCGCGTCGTCCACCTCCTGGCGGAGGGACCTGCCGTCCTTGTCCAGGTTGTGAATCTCGACGAGGTCGGCGTCGGAACCGGTCAACTCCCGGTAGCCCAGCGCGTACATATGGAGTTGGTCGAGGGTGACGCCCTTGGTCTGGGTGTGCTCGGACGACTTGAAGTCGACGATCGAGACCTCGTCGGTGTCCAGGCGCCGGATGAGGTCGACGCGACCGGTGACGGTGACGCCGGGCGCGGGGTGGATCTCGACGGGCTGCTCGGAGTACTCGGTCTGGTGCAGCGTCGAGCCCTTCTCACGAAGGTAGCGCCGAACGGACGCGACCGCGGCAGGGCGCAACTGGTCGCGGGCCGCAGGGTTTGCGAACGGGAGGTTCAGGTGGCGGTCCACCAGATCCTCAGCCTCGGAGAGGTCCACGATGTCGCCCTTGATGGCGCGCTTGTGGATCTCCGCCATCATGTCGTGCAGGGACTTTCCGTAACCCAGTTCCTTCTGGAGCGGCGAGTCGAACCCGTAGAGCAGCCGGAGTTTGAACGAGTAGGGGCATTCGAACAGGTACTTCAGGTCGGAGAAAGAGAGCACGACGTCGGGGGTCCCGTGTTTGGGGACGGGCTTCAGCCGACCCTTGGACGCGGGTTCCTTCTCCCGGGTCAGCACCCAGTCGCTGCGCGTCGCGGCGTCGAAGAACTCGGAGGGCCGACGTCCGGTCTGCTTGCCGTTGGGGGCGAAGCTGAGCATCAGGTACTTCTGTGCGCGCGTCACCGCGACATAGAAGAGGCGGCGTTCGTCGTCGATGCCGCCCTCATAGCGGGCGGCGTCCGGGACGAGGGTCCGGTCGATGACGTGGAAGACGTTGAGGCCGCCGGCCCGGCGCATAGGGAAGGTGTTGCGGCGCAGGGCGGGAATGAAGACCGCGGGCCACTGCATGCCCTTCGCCTGGTGGACGGTCGCGATCACGACCGCGTCGGGGCGGGCGTAGCCGTTATCGCCGTCCGACTCCTCGTAGTACGCGGGGGCCTGGAACTCCACCCACTTCGCAAAGCCGTCGAACCTGCTCGGTGGCGCGACGGTCAGGTAGATCGCCTCGTAGTCGCCGATCGCGGTGGAGAAGCGCCCCAAGTTGTAGAAGACGATCTCGCCGCGGCTGCCGCCCCGACCGCGAGACGGGACCGTCTCCTCACGAAGCCCGACCTCTTCGAGGAAGCGGAGGAACACGCCCTGCAGGGTGATCGAGTCCCAGGGGCGCGAGTCGTCCCAGTCGATGGCCTCGTCGAGAACGGCGAGGCCGCGGTCGAGTGCGCGGTCGTCGCAGCCGACGTCGGCGGCGCGCCAAGCCTCGCGGACGGTGTCGGCGTCCGCGTAGCCGGCGATGTAACGGAAACAGGTGACGGCCGCCTTGACCTCGGGCGTCTCGAAAAGCTGGGTGAGCCCCTTGATGATGTACGGGATGCCGCGGCGGCGGAACTCCTCCACCAGTGGCCCGGCATCGCCCCGCACCGACCTGAACAGGACGGCGAAGTCGGCGTAGCTGAGACCGCGTTCCGGGCCGTTGGCATCATCGTGAAACGGGATGCCGAGGAGCGTCTCGATCCGGTCGGCGATCCGGCGGGCCTCCTCCTGCGAGTCGCTGAACTCCAGGGCCAGCAGGTCGCCGCGCTCGAACCTCTGGTGCCCGGACGCGACCATGGCCTTGGTCAGGCGGGCGGACGCCGGGGTCTCCTCGATGCCGGCGCGGGCGAGTTGCGTGATGGCGGGGCTGGAGCGGAAGTTGTCGTTCAGGGTGATCCGCTTGACGTCCGGGTAGCGGTTCTCGAACGTCAGGATGTTGGCCACGGCACTGCCACGCCACTGGTAGATGGTCTGGTCGTCGTCACCGACCACGCACAGGTCGGCGCCGTACTGCGTGAGACCGCGGATCAGCCTCTCCTGGACGGGGTTGATGTCCTGGTACTCGTCCACGATGACGTGCCGGATGTTCTCCCGGACGTGCTGCTGGACGGCGCCGGCGGAGGCATGTCCCTCGTCGTCCTCCAGGTAGTCGACGGCCCTCGCCAAGATCGCGGAGTAGTCGAAATAGTTGCGCTCGTTGAGGAGCGTCTCGTACGCCTCCAGCGCCTGCGCGAGGTCCGAGCGCAGCAGGCGGCGATCCACGTTGTCTTCCCGCAGGACGGACATGACCTGCTGGTATAGGCGCGAGTGCACCCATCGCCGTAGCGGCTCGCGCACTCCCCGCACGGACTTGGTTGTGGCGGTAAGCCCCGACTTGGCGCTGTACCTGTCGATGAACAGCCGGGCCTGCGGGTCGTTCAGGACGTTGAACTTGAACGCCTCGGGCGCCTGGCTGTGCAGGAGGTCGAGCGCGTAGCCGTGAATCGTGCCAATGAACATCTCGGCGAGGCCGTGCATCTCGCCGTAGCGGTCCTTGACCCTGCGGTGGACGCGTTCCGCCAGCTCGCCGGCGGCCTTCTCGGTGAAGGTGAAGGCGACGATGTTCCGAGGTTCGAGGTCCGGGCGGGCCAGCAGCGCGACGACGCGCTGGGCGATCACCTCGGTCTTGCCCGACCCGGCGCACGCCAGGACGAGCATGTTGCCGGTCTCGGCGTCTATGGCCTCCGCCTGCGAGTCCGTGAACTCCATGGCGCCCCTCCGTATGTACACAGACGATCCATCGTCTCCCGTACACAACTCTGATACTCAACAGGCATGCATGTCAAGTGAGTTCACAGGCAGGCCGGGTATATAGACATGAGGACGCGGTGTGTACGCTGACCCGGAAGGAAGGGAGAAGGCAGATGACCAGGGACGATCGGGTGACCGCGGCGGAGATCGCCCGAACCGTGGGCGTCGGCCGGGCGGCGGTCTCCAACTGGCGGCGGCGGTACCTCGACTTCCCCAAACCCGTCGGAGGCACGCCGTCCAGCCCCACGTTCTCGTGGGACGAGGTCGAAGCCTGGTTGAAGGCGAACGGCAAGCTGTCACGGCCGGCGGAGCGCCCCGCCGACACGGACGTCGACACGGCCTCCCCCGCGCCGATCGACGATTCCTCGCTGGCCAAGATGGTGGCCAGTCTCGTCCCCCCGCTCGAAACGGGCCTCATCGTCGATCCGGCGTGCGGTCCGGGCCGCCTGCTGGTCGCGGCGGCGGCGACGGTCAAGGCGGGCGTCTCTTTCGCCGGCCAGGATCCTGACCAGGCCGCCATCGAGATGGCACAGGACGGCTTCGATGACGCTGCACGCGTCCCGGTGGCGCTGGAACCGGGGGAGCCGTTCACAGACGATGCGCTCGCGGAGTTCCGGATGCGCGCGGACGTGGTCGTCTGCGCGCCGCCGATCGGGTCGCAGGGATCCGCCCGTCCCGTTCTGCTTGACGCATTGACGTTGGATCCGCGATGGGAATTCGGCCTCCCCTCGTCCGCCGACCCGGTCGGGGTGTGGACGCAGATCTGCTACTCCTATCTGAAACCGGACGGGATCGCGATCCTCCTCCTGCCGGCCGCGTTCACGACCAAGGCCGCCGGCCGCCGGATACGCGCCGAACTCGTACGTAGAGGAGCGGTCCAAACCGTTGTCGAACTACCCCGCCGGTTCTCGTTGCGGATCAGCGGCGGGCTTCACATCTGGGTGCTGCGGCGCCCGAGCGGCCCACCGGACCACCAGGTCCGGATGGTGGACCTATCCGAGGCCGACGACCTCCCGGAGCGGCGATCCGAATGGGCGGCGGTGTTCAAGGACCCGGCGAGGACGAGGACGGTCGGCGCGATCGACCTTCTCGACGACGAGGTCGCCATCGTCCCGACACGCCACGTCAGGCTGCCGTGGTCGGACATCGCCCGGCGGCATGCGGAAACGGCCTCCGCCGTGGAGCCGCTGCTCCGCGAGGTCATCGCCAAAACGCCGGCGTTCCGGCCGGCGCAGAGCAGAACCGACCTTCCTGTGATCAGCATTACCGAGCTCCAGCGCGCCGGGGCACTGGAACTGCTCGGCCGCGACGCCGGAATCCGATCGGGCGACGTCGTCATTCCCGCCGACGCCGATCCCCTCGTCGTCAGCGAATCCGCGGACCTCGACGAGGTGCACCGCCGCGGTGGACCCGTCGACATCATCAGATGCGATCCCGAGCAGATCGACCCTTTCTTCATCGCGGGCTTTCTGACCCGGCAGGCGCACGACCACCCGGCGACGTCCTCGACCGGCGCCTCCTTGCGGTCGACGGTGCGGAAGGCGCGCGTCCCGCGAATACCGCTGTCGGAACAGCAACGCTACGGAACCGCCTTCCGGCAGATCGGTCAATGGTCCATGCAGTTCGACATCGCATGGCGGGCCGGCAAGGTGGCCACCCGCTGGGCGATTCACGGCCTCACCGCGGGCGTCCTGGACCCGGATCCGGCAGCCGAATACTGACGCCAGGCCGGCCCCACTGTCACGGGCCGAGCCGCTCCAAGCGGTCACGTACCCGGGTTGCCGACGGATGGTCGGAACCGGCCTCGCGGCTCAGATCGTCGTGCAGGTCGGCGAGCGTCCTGCGGGCCGCGTCGTGTTCCCCCACGGCATCCTCCAACTCACCGACGCGGCGCCGCAGCTCCAGGACGCGAGGGTCGTCACCGGAGCGGACGGCGAGCTGGTCGGCGAGCAGCCCGCGCAGGAGCCGCAGCGCCAGCCCGTCGTCGCCGAGTCTGGCGTGGCAGTCGGCCTCGCCGAGGCGGCACTGCACGACCCGCTCGTCCTCCGCACCGAAACGTTCGGCCAGGTCGTCGCCGAGCCGCAGGAAGGCGCCGGCCGCCCTGCGGTCACCGGCGTCCGCGAGGATGTTGGCGTAGTACATCCGCAGCTTGACGGCGTCGGGGTCGTCCACCGTGAGAGGCCGGCCGCCCGGTTCGATGACCGCTTCGAGGACCTGGACCGCCTCGGCGTGCCGGCCCTCCCTGGCCATCGCGGCCGCCTCCCGGCGGGCCCGGCTCATCTCCGTCCTGCTCACCCGTGGCGCGTCGTCGGTGCCCGGTACCCGCTTCGCCATGTCCCCGGCGGAGCGGTGCAGGATCCTGGTCAGCACGTCGGCGTACATCCGGCGCGGGCTCGCCACCTGATCCGCCATGCCCGGCAGCGGACGCGCACCCGACACGTACTGGAGGAGCCTCCGATGCACGACGGCGGCGTCCGCGGGCCGCTTCGACGGGTCCTTGGCGAGCAGCTCCGCGACCAGGTCCGCAAGGTCGGGCGGCACCTCCGCGCGGAAGTCGGCGAGCGGGGTGGGCTTCGCGCCGACCTGCTGTTCGAGGATGGCGTACTCGGTGTCCCCGACGAACGGCGGACAGCCCGCGATCATCTCGTACAGGACGCAGCCGAGGGCGTACAGGTCGCTGCGCGCGGTGGCAGTCTCCGACCGGACCTGCTCGGGCGGCATGTACAGGGCGGTGCCGAGGATCGCGCCACTGCGGGTGAGCTTGCTGACGTCCGGATCGTGCAGCAGGGCCAGCCCGAAGTCGATGACCTTGACGGCGCCGTCCGGGCACAGGATGAGGTTGCTCGGCTTCAGGTCGCGGTGCAGGACGCCCTTCGCGTGCGCGGCGGCGAGCACGGCGGCGACCTGTGCGCCGATGGCGGCGGCCCATCCGAGCGGAACGGTTTCGGTCTCGGCGATGACGTCGTCCAGCCGGATGCCGTCGACGTACTCCATGACGATGAACATGCGCCGTGCGCGGGATGCGTCCTCGCTGACGCCCGCATCGTGGATCGCAGGCGCGCCCGGATGGCCGAGCCGCGCCATGACGCGCGCCTCCCGCAGGAAGCGTCTTTCCAGTTCGGCTAGGTCGTCGGGCACGTCCGTCAGCCGGACGAGCTTCACCGCGACGCGCCGGCCGAGCACGGCGTCGTGCCCACCCCACACCTCCCCCATGCCGCCCCGGCCGAGCGGCGCACGGTCGAGCGTGTAGCGGTCGTTGAGGACGATGGGGCCTGACGTGGTCACGCCGCCGAATGTACTGCGAATGTCAGCGGTGGTCAGCGTCCTTCGTCGGGAAGCCATAGCTCGGGGCCGTACCGGCGGAGCCGTTCGCGGCGTTCTTCGTAGCCGGTCATGGCGCGGTCGACGATCCGCCAGAACTCGGGACCGTGGTCGGCGCGTTCCAGGTGCGCCAGCTCGTGAACGAGAACGTAGTCGATGAGGGTGGGCGGGAGCTGCATCGTCGCCCAGTGGATGTTGAGCCGTCCGCTGGACGAGCAGGACCCCCAGCGGTAGCCGAGCGGCATGACCCGCAGCCCGGTGACCTCGGCGCCCATCCGAGCCGCCCACGGCTCGACCCGCTTCGCCAGCCATGGTTCACCGACCCGCTGATACCAGCGGACGAGGTCCCGTGCGCCGCCGCCTTCGGTGAGCAGCAGCCTGCCTCGGACGAGCTTCACCGGCGTCTTGTCGTCCACGACCTTCAGCCGGTAGGAGCGGCCGAGGTAGAGGAACCCTTCGCCGGAGACGATGCGGCGCTCGGGGTGCGGTTCGCCGAGTTCACGATGCTGCGCGAGCTTGCCGTAGAGCCACGAGCGTTTGGACTCGACCATCTTGGCGAGTTCGTCGCGGGTGGTGGACGGCGGGACGACGGCGGTGACGGAGGCGTCCCGTTCCACGGTGAGCCGGACGGTGCTGCGGCGCTCGCTGACCGCCACCGCCACGTCGAGCTCGCCGACGCGCAACGTCCCCGGGAAATCACTCACCCGCCCAGGATGTCAGGCCACACCGTCAGCGCAGTTCACTGGACACGCCGCCACCCGGTCACGATCGCGGTATGCGTTCGCGGTTGGCCTTGATGACTTCGAACAGCTGCCCGGCGAGCTTCTCCACGTTCTTTTCGTCTGCGAGGTGCCGACCGTAGAGGATGCCGCAGATCTCACCGCGGAACTCCTCCCGGTCGGTCTCCTTGCTGGAGTGCCAGTAGTCCTTGCGGTGAATGACCTCGATGGCGCGGTGGTAGACGTCCTGTACCGCGTCGACGCAGTCGTGGATGCGCGGGTCGTCGTCGGAGGTGGCGACCTCCTGGGCGAGGACGCCGTAGAGCGCGCTCTCGACTGGGCTGAGGCCGTGCGGGTTCTCAGGCGCGTCCTCCCGCAGCTCGGTGATGAGGCCCTCAAGGGCGAGGATCTGCTGGTTCCAGTCTTCTTTGAGCTGCTGGAGGATCTCCTCCAGGCGTTCGCTGAGCTGCTGGTAGTAGGCCGGGTCCTTGGCCTTGTTGACGGTGATGTGGTGCCGGATGGCGTGTTCCATCTCGGACGCCTTCGCGCGTGACCCGCCGGGCAGCGCCTCAACTTTTTCCGTGAAGTCGGGCGCGGTCAGCGCGACCGGCGGCAGCATCTGCTCGATACCGAGGGAGGTGACGTGCTCGTCGATCAGGTGCTTGATGCGCCCGCCGTACGCGGCCGGGTCGAACTCGCCGTCGTCCACCCGGTACCGCCGCGACGCGGTGATCTTCACGACCGTGAACCGTTTGAGGTCGGCCTCGAACGGCTTCACGGCCGGGTCGGGCAGGACGGCGTTGTAGGTCTTGGCGAAGAGCGCGAAGTCGGCGTTGAACCGGTCGCGCAGTTCGGTGTCGGCCAGCTCCTCGACGCAGCTCTCGACGTCGTCGGGGTCGCGGAACATCAGCCGGACGCGGTTGCAGCGCGGTTCCAGCTTCGCCGTCTCGGCCTTGACGTCCTTCAACGCCTGCTCGACGTCAGCGAGGTCGTCCTTGTCGAAGGACTGGTGTGCGTAGACCTTCAGCGCTTCCACGAGGTTCTGCGCGACGCCCTGATAGTCGACGACGTAGCCGTACTCCTTGCCGTCGGCGGTCCGGTTGACGCGGGCCACGGCCTGGAGGAGATCGTGCTCCTTGAGCCGGCGGTCAAGGTACATGACCTGCTCGATCGGGGCGTCGAAGCCGGTGAGCAGCATCGCGTTGACGATGACGAACCCGGTGTTCGACTCGCTGAACGGCTTGAGGAAGTCGTTGACGCGGGCGTCCTGCTTCGCCTTGTTCGTCCACTCGGCGAGTTCGGCCTCGTGCTCGGTGTCGCCTTCGGAGATGACCGGGGCGAACTCCATGCGTTTCAGCAGGTCGAGGTGGTGGTGGGCGCCGACGAGGTACGCCTGGCGGGGTTTCAGCTCGTCCAGGGGCTTGTCCAGGACGCGCTCTGGGAGGGCTTCGACTTCGGCGACCAGTTCGTCCCGGGCGGCCATCAGGGCATCGCGGTACTGGACGGTGGTGAGCCGGTCGAGCGCGACGACCTGCGCTTTGAAGCCTTCGGGGAGGACGCGCTGGACGTAGTGGCGGAGCATGTGCTTCGCCTTGGCGGCGATGAGCCGCTCGGCGGCCGAAACCTTCGCCTTGGTGGCGTACCGGCGTTGGAGCTGCTCGCGGTCCTCCGGGGACAGTTCTTCGAACATCTCGTCCACGACCTCGTCGAGGTCGCGACCGTCCTGGACGGCGCCCCTCACTTTGAGACCCTCGTACAGGATGGGGACGATGACGCCGTCCTCTTCGGCATCCTTCAGCCGGTACATGTCGATCCATGTGCCGAACAGTTCCATGCTCGTCTTGCGCCGGCCCTTCTTCGTCATGATCGGCGTCCCGGTGAACCCGATCCGGGCCGCGTTCGGCAGCGCGACCTGGAGGTTCGTGCCGAGCGACGCGGTGTGCGACCGATGCGCCTCATCGACCAGGACGACGATCGAGTCGTCCGCGTTGACCTCGCCGAGCGAAGTGTCCGCGGCCATCCCCGGCCCGGACGCGCCCCCGCTCCCCTGCTTCTGGATCATCACGAAGACCAGGCCCGGCCCATGCTTGCCGAGGATCGCGCGCGCCCTCGCCGAGGACTTGGCGACGTCCACGGTTTCGTTACTCAGCTCCATGGTCGAGCTGAGCTGCCCCTGGAGCTGGGTGCGGTCGGTGACGACGACGACCTTGAAGTGCTTCAGGTCGTCGCTCGCGCGGAGCTTGCGGACCAGGAAGGTCATGGTCAGGCTCTTGCCGGACCCCTGCGTGTGCCAGACGATCCCGCCCCGCCTGTCCCGCTCCCCGTCTTGCTTCTTGGTCTCCCCGGTCCGCAGCCGCCGGACGGCCCGGTCCACGGCCCGGAACTGCTGGTAGCGGGGAGCGGCCTTGATGGTCTTGCCGTCGTCGGTGACCATGAACGTCACGTAGTTGTGGACGATGTCCAGCAGCCGCGCCTTGTCGAACAGGACGTTCGCGAGGATCTCCTGCCTGCTCACCGCGTCGGCCGGCTTGTCGAAGCGGTCGCCCAGGTCTTCCCGCGTCAGCGGATACGGGTCACGCCACGGGACGTAATGCTCGTAGCGGGCGGTGATCGTGCCGAGCTTCGCGTCCTCGCCACTGCTCACAACGGTCAGTTGGACGGTGTGGAAGAGCCGCTGATTCCCGAGCCTGACTTCGCCCTTGGTCTGCTCGGAGTACCGGAGGAGCTGCCCGACGGCGTTGATCAGACTGCTCGTCTGCGGCTTCTTCGCCTCCAGCACGACGAGCGGGATGCCGTTCACGAACAGGACCACGTCCGGGATGATCGGGTGCCCGTTGCCGGGCACGTCCACCCGGAACTGATTGACGACCGTGAACAGGTTGTTGTCGGGGTTCTGCCAGTCGATGTAATGGACGGCACGGCTCTTGCCGCCCTCCCAGCCGACCACCCCGTCCACCACGGTGCCTTCGAGGAGAAGCTTCGTGGCGGTCTGGTTCGCCTCAATCAGGTTGCCGGACGCGGGGATGCGCTTCAGTTCGTTGACGGCCTGGTCGATGCGGTCATCATCCAGCCAGGGCTGGCCGTCCGGGTCGAGGTTGATACGGTAGATGGCATCCCGCAACCGGTCTTCAAGGAAGACCTCGTCAAAGCCGGCCCGCCCGGAGTCAAAGGGATTGAGCGGCATCACCGATTCCGGCGGAGCCCCTTGGAGATGCTCCCAGCCCATTCTCTTGAGCTGCTCGATGAGCGGGCGCTCGACCAGCCGGTACTCCCAATCCACCATGACGCCACTCCCGCCTCGAGAAGAGGATCATCGCTTCGTCTACAGACGCCCGCCCTAGCAGGCTAGGACGAACCACGCCGCTCATGCAGGTCTCAAAGGCTCTCCACCACGGCTTCGGCCTCCGGCACCCGCGCCCGCCCCGTCAACAAATCCTCCGCCAGCCCCTGTTTCAGGGTCAGCAACTTCTCCGTCATAGCCAGCTCCACGTCGAGTCTGGCTCTGGCTTCCTTCATCAAATGAATGAATCTATCCTGCTCAACAACTGAGGGCAGGGGTATGGGCATCGCCTTCAGCTGCGTCGAGTTGATCGTCGCAAGGTTGGTTGTTTGCTTGGCTATACCAAGAAAGTAAGCCTTACCCTCGATCGATCCGGCATAGGCGGCCATGAATTCAGGACGAATGGTTTCACGTCGGCAACGCACACGGAAGATGTGGTTCTGGCATATGCAGGGATCTATGCGACCATCCCAGACTGCACCTCGCCCGAGCTTGTCGATGTCCCCGCCCTCCGTCAGGAGTACATCTCCAACCTCAAGGAGATAACGCGCGACCTCTGAGCGAGCAACTCGGACTGTCTTCATCTCCGAAGTGTCGATGTAACCGTCCTGAACGTTGGCGACGCGCAGGTATGGAAGTTCAATCCCGCTCTCAACATCACCACCCAGAGTCACACCACTACCTATGTCAGCAACCTCGTCCAGACGGGCCGACTTCACATTCTGGACGATCAGGGAAAGCTGCTCCTCGCTAACCCCTTGCGCGACTGCAACGAGCTTCTTAACCACGCGACGTTGGCACTCAATCTGCGCGTCGAGAGCATCGAGAATATCCGCGATCCGCCGCTGCTCAGGAACTGACGGGAGCTTGACAACGAAACTAGCCACATCGGACTCGTTGACAGCGGGATAATTCGAACCGACGGCCACTCTTTCGGCCTGCACGAGCGCTTCGCCACTCAACATCCAGTGATAGATGAAACGAGGTTCTGCCACTCCCGCCTTCGCTCGCAGCACCGAGAACCCCGTTGAGGCAATAAGTGTCTCTTGGCCGCGGTCCACAAATCCATGAGACTGTTGAGTGGGGCGCACAGTACCAAAAAGGCAATCCCCAAGCCGGACACGCCGCTGAGCTCGCGAAGGCGCGGTAGAGGTTTGATATGTTTCCAGGTCATCCCAGTTGACGACCCCACGACTAACGGCACTGAGATCAATATATTTGAATGGGGTATCAGATCCCAGTTCGCCACTCACCCCTTCTGGGTTAATGTGCACTATATCCCGAAGTCTGACATCATACATATCCAAGCTCCTCAAGGAAACCCTCCAGCCTCGAAGCTGCTACCTTGCGAGCCGCCTCGTGCTCACAAAGAGTGACGCCATACTTATTAAGCCAAGCATGGAAAGTGTCAAACAACGTGCGGCGTGTGACTGCAGTGCGTGCACCAAGACGGGCGGATAGCGAATACTTGAGCACGTTAAGAACCAAATCGAGGCGAGAGTGATCCTGCAAATCTCTTACTGCATCCGTGAGACGCGCGATAAAAGCCGCCTCAACTGCCACAAGATCACGCCGAGCCTTCGCCGTATCGCTCTTGAGTTGCTTTATATCCACCTTGCTCAAGAGTTGCTCTGGTAGATCGGCGTCCTCATCCTCTTCTCTCGGCTTAGTGGTAGCGGCTTTATATCTCACGCTGAGATCGGCGTACTTAGACTCGGCCTGCTCCAACTCAAAGAGATAGTCAGGGATCAAAGCTGGCACAACTTGATGGGCACGTGCTTTGCGCTTTTCGGCCGCTATCTTTTGCTTATCCCAGTACTCCGCTTGTTCCTCATCCAACTCAAAGGCAGTCCTGATCGTTGTCAGCCAACCTTCAACCACCCCGTCGAAACCGTTGACGGAGAGAGTTTTGGTGTCGTGTTTGTTTTCGCCCCACCAGGCAGCGACAACACCAGCCAGTTCGTACCGGTCGAGCAGGCCGAAGGGCTCAAGTTCAGCAACGAATGAGTCGAGTAGCTCCCGACGGGTCTCCATGACCGCGTGGGACTCTGGGAGTTCGGTCAGGCGCTTGCTGTGGCGGCTCCACCAGTCCTCAAATGCCCCGTGTAGCCGCTTCTCAGCGGGCTCGGCTAGTTCAGGAATTCGCTCGGCTGTGTGCTCCCAGCCCTCAGGAAGGAAGTCGTAGTAGTCAGCGTCACGCTCGATGAACAGAGTGCTGGGATCGATGCCGAAGGCTTGGAAGAGGTGGGCCTTGTCCGCCACCTCCTTCTTCGGGACACCGCCGTGAAGGTGGGCGCGGACGTCCTGCGGCTCAGGCGGCGGGGTGTTGTCGACGTACCGGCGGATGTTGAGGTTGAAGTCGTTCTCGCGGAGCTCTGAGATGTCCACGACTCGGGCGAAGCCAGGAATGTCGCGGTATTCCTCGAAGGCCGAGACGATCTTCTCAGTGTGCTCTGGCTCCAGGTAGTTCTGTGCGCGGCCGGCGGTGTACTCGCGGTCGGCGTTGATGAAGAGGACCTTGTTACGACGCTCCTCCGGACGTCGGGCGCTGCCACGTAGGACAAGGACGCAGGCCGGGATGCCGGTGCCGTAGAAGAGGTTCGCTGGCAGGCCGATGACCGCCTCCAGCCGATCACCCTTGATGATGCCCTCGCGAATCTCCCTTTCCTTGCCGCCTCGGAAGAGGACGCCGTGGGGCATGACGGTTGCGCCGATGCCGTCCGGCATCAGGACCGAGAGCACGTGCTGGGCGAACATCAGGTCCGCCTTCTTGCCGGTCTCCGGGGCAAAGCCGTACTTGAAGCGATCCGGGTACTCCATGCCGGACATGCTGTAGTTCAGCGAGAACGGCGGGTTGGTGAGCACGCGGTCGAAGCGCATCAGCTCGCCGCCCTCCTTGTGGAGGGGGTTGGCGAGGGTGTCGTCGTTGCGCAGGTCCGCGTTCAGTACTCCGTGCAGGATCATGTTCATCTTGGAGATGGCCCACGTCCCGCCGTTGTACTCCTGGCCGGCGAGGGTCAGGTTCCGGGCGTCGTGACCGTGCTCCTCGACGTACTCCTTGGCGTGGATGAGCATTCCGGCCGACCCCGAGCACGGGTCGTAGATGCGCATGTCAGGGCCGGGCTTGACGAGCCGGACCATCATCCGGACGACGCCACGCGGCGTGTAGAACTCGCCGCCCTTCTTTCCGGCCGAGTCGGCGAACTGGCCGATCAGGTACTCGTAGGCCGCGCCCAGCAGGTCGGGGAACTCGAAGTCCTCGTTGCGGAGGCGGTAGCGGTCAAAGTGGTCGACCAAGCTCTGGAGCCGCTTGTTCGGGATGGTGGACTGGCCGACCTTGCGGGTGAAGTCGATGTGTTCGAGGACGCCTTCGAGCGCACCCGTGTTGGCCTTCTCCAGCGCGTCCAGGGCCTTGTTCAGGAGGCTGCCGACGCCTCCGGCACGCGAGTTGTCCTTGATGTACTGCCAGCGGGCCTCTTCGGGGACGAAGAAGCTCTTGCCCCGGTAGATCCACGGGGCGTTGGTGGCGGCCTCAGCCTCCTCTTCGGAGCGGCCCGCCTTGATCTGCTCGGCCTTGAGGCGCTGGCGGACGGAGTCGAACTCGTCCGATGCCCGCTTCAAGAAGAGCATCCCGAAGATGTACTCCTTGAACTCTGAGGCGTCCATCTTGCCGCGAAGGATGTCGGCTGCCCCGAACAGGTGTCGTTCCAACTGCGGCAGGGTCAGTCTCGCCACGGGGCGGTCTCCTCGGCTCGGTCAACTCCAGGGCACAGCGCGTCACCGGGCCAGCGACGCCACACCAGTCTCTCAGCCCCCTGTGACACTCGGCGAGGACTTCGCATCAATACCGAAGCCCATCACTACGAACGCCGAAGCTATGGCTGTGAACTGAGTTTATAGCACTTCGCCCAGTATCTCCTCAACGGCATGGAGTCCCTGCCGCCGTCCGACAGCACAACACGCCGTACCTCGGGCCGAGGTACGGCGTGCGACTGGGGCCTCAGAGGTCGTATGCACCCCGCTTGATCTGCGACATCATCTCTTCCCACACGCCCCGTCCCAGGTACAGCACGTCGCCATCGCGGTCCTTGGAGTCCCGCATAGCGTTCACACCATCAAGCAGCGCAACCTCCACGCACTCACCGCCCGAACTCCCGCTGTGGGAACTCTTGCGCCACACCACACCGCTCAAGGCGGGCTCCCTCATTACGAAACCTCGTCTCTACCTCACGCCAGCTCCACAGCTGCCTTCTGGATCAGGGCGACCGACTGCTCCGGGCTGAGCGCATCAGCCCGGAGAGCGTCGAACGTCAACTTGTGTATATCGATCTCCGGCCCTTTGTCCATCATCACCGAGCCGGCCCGGTTCTCGACATACGCGTACTCAGCGACGGCAGCCTCTCCCAGGTCCAGAGTCACCAGAGTGAACGCTCCGCTGACCGCCGGGTGAGCACCACAGCTGAAGGGCAGGACCTGGAGCTTTACGTTGCGCTGGCGTGCTCTTGCCACCAGAGCGTGGAGTTGCTCCGCCATGAGCTCAGGGCTGCCGACGATCCGACGAAGCACTGCCTCACTGAGCACGGCCCAGTACTGGACGGGCTCGTCACCTTCCAAGATTGCTTGGCGAGCGAGCCGGGCCTCGACCCGTCCCTGGATCTCTTCGTCAGATGGCCGCCGGGGTTCAACTGACATGATCGCCCGTGCGTACTCGGGCGTCTGCAGCAGACCAGGCACCCACTCATTGGCATAGATGTCGATCTCCGTGGCTTCGGCTTCCAGGCCGAGGTACAGCTCGAATCCGGGGTGCAGGACCTCGCCGTAGCGCTGCCACCAGCCGCGTTGCCGCGCCGCCTTGGCCAGTTCGGTGAGCTGCGCCACTTCGTCCGGCGTCGCGCCGTACAGCTCCACGAGCCGTTCGAGAACGCGGGCGGGCACTGAGCTCTGCCCCGTCTCCATCCGGCTGATGGTCGAGTCCGTGCGAGCGATATGGCGGGCCGCATCGTCCGCTGTGACGCCGGCGCGGGTCCGCAGGGCACGGAGCCGGATGCCCAGCATGATCCGACGGACGGTCGGGCTCTCGGGACGTGGCATCGGGGCACCTCCTCGGTGATCGCTCGTCATTCTGCCTTCCCAACCTCACCTTGCGTGGCCGATTCCACACACACAGTCCATTTCGGTCACTTCAAATCAATTTTTGAAACGGGATTGCATCTTAGCTTTGCATCAGTCAGGATCGAGCCGACCGTACAACATGTGACGTGATGCATACACACAGTGATCATCTGAGGAGG
>NZ_SMJW01000608.1 GCF_004348335.1 Actinomadura bangladeshensis
GCACTGGAGCGACGGCGCCCGCACCGAGGACGACTGGGCGCGCGCCGTCGCCGCCGCCGTCGACCGCATCCGCGGCGGACGCCTCGGCAAGGTCGTCCTCGCCCGCGACCTCACCGCCCGCGCCACCGCCCCCATCGACGCCCGCGTCCTACTGCAGCGCCTCGCCGCACGCTTCCCCGGCTGCTACACCTTCTCCTGCGCCGGCCTCGTCGGCGCCACCCCCGAACTCCTCATCCGCCGCACCGGCGACGCCGTCGAATCCCTCGTCCTGGCCGGCACCACCGCCCGCGGCGCCACCCCCGACGACGACCGCGACCGCGGCCGCCGCCTCTTCGGCTCCGCCAAGGACCGCGAGGAGCACGCCTACGCCGCCGAGATGGTCCGCGACGCCCTCACCCCCCTGTGCGCCGACCTCACCGTCCC
>NZ_SMJW01000609.1 GCF_004348335.1 Actinomadura bangladeshensis
GTGCTGGTCACGGTGGGGCTGTTCGCGTTCACCGACCTGTCGCCGGCGCAGGTCGCGGGCACCGCGATCGTCACCAATGTCGCGACGGGGCTGCTGGGCACGGCCGTCTACACGCGGTCGGGGCAGCTGCGGGACCCGGGCACCCGCCGGACCGCGGCGCTGCTGGCGGGCGGCGCGGTCGCGGGGACGCCGCTGGGCGTGCTGGCGAACGGCCTGCTCACGGGCCGGGTGTTCGGGATGCTGCTGGGCGCGTTCCTCGCGCTGGTCGCGGTGCTGGTGCTGTGGCGGCGCCCAGGCGACGCAACGCCCGGCGCAACGCCCGGCGCAACGCCCGGCGGGGCGGGCGGCGCGATCGGGTGGCCGGTGGCCGTCGCGGTGGGCGCGGGCGTCGCGGTGGCCGGGGCGATGTTCGGGGT
>NZ_SMJW01000610.1 GCF_004348335.1 Actinomadura bangladeshensis
CGCAGAATCCGGGCACGGCGGCCGAGTCCGGCACGGCCCCCCACCGCGACGCACCCGGCGCGCCGTTCGACCCCGCTGTGCCACCAGGGCGGGGCTGGAGTGCGGGTGGCCCTTCTGACCAGGCGCAAGCTCCGGGTGCGACAGCTGACCCGGCCACGGCCCCCTACGGCGCTGCACCCGGCGGTGCCGGCGCGGCGTTCAACCCCGACGCGCCTCAAGGGTGGGGGCGAAGTGCGGGTGGTCCTCCTGGCTCGGCGCAAGGTGCGGGAACGGCAGTCGACCCGGCCACGGCCCCCTACAGCGATGCGCCCGGTGGTGCTCGTGCGGGTGGTCCCGCCGGTCCGGCGCCGGGTTCGGGCGCGACCCCTGACCCGGGCACGGCGTCCTACGGCGGTCCGGCGGGTGGGCCTGCGGG
>NZ_SMJW01000066.1 GCF_004348335.1 Actinomadura bangladeshensis
CCGTCCTCCAGCCCCCGCCCACCACCAGTCAACCGACGAGCTCCGCTCGGCGCCCAGGGTCCACGTCAATCCCGATTCGCCCGCGCAGATCCTCAAGGCGTTCGCCTCCGCCGGGCTGCCGATCCCGTCCACGCGGGCGCACGTCCTCAAGCGGCTCGACCATCCGGCCGTCCCGCTGCTGCTGGAGTACAAGGAGCTGTCGCGGCTGCACACCGCGCACGGCTGGGCGTGGCTCGACACGTGGGTGCGCGGCGGGCGGTTCCGCCCCGAGTACGTGGTCGGCGGCGTGGTGTCGGGGCGCTGGGCGACCCATGGCGGCGGGGCGCTGCAGATCCCGCGCGTGCTGCGCCGGGCGGTCGTCGCCGACCCGGGCTGGGTGCTGGTCGTCGCGGACGCCGCCCAGCTCGAACCGCGCGTCCTCGCCGCCCTCGCCGGCGACCGCGCGTTCACCGAGGCCGCCGCGCACGGCGACCTCTACGCGGCCCTCTCCGACGCCTTCCGCGACGACGGCGACGGCGGCCGCAGCGCCCGCGACAAGGCCAAGCTCGCGCTGCTGTCGGCCATGTACGGGGGCGGGACGGGCGAGGCCGCGCAGCTGCTCGCCGTCCTGAGGAACCGGTTCCCGGACGCGTTCGAGTACGTGGAGGCCGCCGCGCGGGCGGGGGAGCGGGGGCACCTCGTCCGGTCCCGGCTCGGCCGCACCTGCCCGCCGCCGTCCGCCGGGTGGCGCGAGCTGACCGCGGCGGGCGACGACGACGCGCCCGCCGCTCCGACGGCGGCGCAGGCGCTGCGCAGCCGGGGCCGCTTCACCCGCAACTTCGTCGTCCAGGCGACCGCCGCCGACTGGGCCCTCGCCCTCCTCGGCTCCCTGCGCCGCCGCCTCACCGCGCTCCAGCCGTCCGCCGGTCCGCGCGCTGCGCCGGGTGAGCCCAGGCTGGTGTTCTTCCAGCACGACGAGGTCATCGTGCACGCGCCCGCCTGCCTCGCCGAGGACGTCGTCGCCGCCGTCCACGCCGCGGCCGACGAGGCGCGCCGCCTGCTGTTCGGCGGCACCCCCGTCGTCTTCCCGATGGAGATCGCCGTCGTCGACCGTTACGCCGACGCCAAGTAGGCGGCCAGCGCGCGGACCGTGTTGGCGGCGGCGAACGCGTGCCCCCGCGCGTTGAGGTGCAGCTGGTCGGCGCTGTAGATGCCGGGGTCGGCCGCCACCGGATGGTCCGGCGGGTTGTCGACGTGGCAGGCCCCGAACTCGGCGGCGACGTCCGCGGTCAGCGCGGCCAGCCGCCGCGTCCGGGCCGACATGACGTCCCGGTACCGGGGCGGGCCGAGGCCCGCGACGGTGATGTCCAGCAGCCCGATCGTGACGACGTCGGCGCCGGCGGCGCGGAACGCGGAGATCATCGCGGCCAGTTCGCGCCGCACCCCCGCCGTGTCGAACTCGCGGCGCAGCATGTCGTTGCCGCCCGCCACGACGAACGCCAGGTCGGGCCGGAACTCCAGCGCGGGCCGCAACTGCGCGGCCGCGACCTCGGCGGCGACGAGGTCGCGGCGGCCGAGGTTCAGCGCGGTGAACTCCGGCGCCACCCGGCGCAGCGCCTCCTCGACGCGGTCGGTCCAGGACAGGTCCCGGTACCCGGGCACCGGGTCGCGGACGCCCGCCGCGACGCTGTCCCCGATCGTCGCCATCCTGCGCCAGGGAGCGTCCGCCAGCAGCGCGGCGGCCTCGGCGGCGGGCAGGACGGCCGGATCCGTCCACTCGGACAGGGTCGTCTCGGTCATCGTCTCCTCCTTCACGCGGGGGTGCGCCGGACGGCCGGGAGCAGGCCGGCGAGGCCCGCGCCGGCGGCGGCCAGCGTGCAGAACAGGTAGACGGCGGTGTAGTCGTCGTGCACGGCCCCGGCGGGCAGCAGCGCGGCGAGGACGGCGATGCCGAACGCGCCGCCGATCTGGCGGGCCGTGGTGTTCAGGCCGGTGGCGCCGGCGAACCGCAGCGGCCCGGCCGACAGCGCGGCGGCGGAGGCGGTGCCGGTGGTGACCATCCCCATGCCCGTCCCGACGAGGAGGCCGACCGGGAGCCAGAACGTGAGGAAGTGCGGGTCGGCCGGCAGCGAGGCGATCGTCCACGCCCCCGCGGCGACCATGACCAGCGCTCCGCCGGTCATCGCGGGACGGACGCCGATGCGCCCGGTCAGCCGGCCCATGACGATCGCCGCGGCGGTGGCGGTGAACGCGCCGGGCGTCGAGGCGAAGCCCGCCTTGAGGATCGAGTAGTCCCATTCGGCGGTCAGGTAGAGGACGCCGAGCAGCAGCCACGCGTACAGGGCCGTCCCGTACAGGAACGAGGCGGCGTTCGCGGCGGCGAACCCGCGGTTGCGCCACAGCGAGATCTCCAGCGCGGGCACCGGGTGCCGCGCCGACCGCCAGAGGGCCAGGGCGAGGAGAAGGGCGCCGCCGAGGAGCAGGGCGAGCGTGCGGGCGCCGGTCCAGGCCCAGTCCTGCGCCTGGGTCACGCCGAGGACGATGCCGGCGACGCCGGCGCCGAGCAGGACCGTCCCCGCGAGGTCGGGCAGCCGCCCCGCCTCGCCCCGGGCGCGCGGCAGCCGCAGCCCGCCGAGCAGCATCGCCGCGCCGACCGGCACGTTGATGACGAACAGGGACCGCCAGCCGAACTGGTCCACCAGCACCCCGCCGACGCCGGGGCCGATGGCGGCGGCGAACGCGCCCGCGGCGCTCCACAGCCCGATCGCGCTCGCGCGCCGCTCGGCGGGCGTGTCGCGCAGCAGCAGGGCCAGCGACGCGGGGATCAGCGCGGCGGCCGCGGCGCCCTGCACGCCGCGCGTCGCCAGCAGGACGGGCACGTTGGGCGCCAGCGCGCAGGCCAGCGAGGCGAGCGTGAACAGCCCGGCGCCCCACAGGTACAGCGCCCGCCGCCCGACCAGGTCGGCGAGCCGCCCGGCGGGCGCGAGCAGCGCCGCGAACGGCACCGCGTACAGGGTGATCACCCAGGTCAGCCGGGACAGCGGGGTGCCCGGGAAGTCGGCGTGCAGGTCGGGGACGGCCAGGTTCGCCACGGTGGCGTCGAGCATGGCCAGGAACGTCGCCCCGGCCGCCAGCCAGGGCACGTCCCGCCGCGCCGCCGCCCTGAGCGGCGGTGCGGCGGTGGTCTCGGTCGTCATGAGCGGGGCCCTCCGGGAAGAAAAGTAAACGAACGATCGTACTTTCTTCTCTGTACGGCCCCGCCGTCAAGGGGTCAGGCGCATTGACTTTGAACGAACGGTCGTGCACATTAGGGCGCGTGAGCATCGACGGACGGCTCCTCAAGGGCGAGCAGACCCGCAACGCCATCCTGTGCCGGGCGGCCGACATCGCCTCGGCCGAGGGACTGGAGGGCCTGTCGATCGGCCGGCTGGCCACCGAGCTGCACATCAGCAAGAGCGGCGTGTTCACGCACTTCGGCTCGAAGGAGGAACTGCAGCTCGCGACCGTCCGTAAGGCGGCCGCCGTGTTCCGCGAGCACGTGGTCGAGCCGGCCCTCGCCGTCGCCGAGGGGCTCGGGCGCGTCCGCGTGCTGCTGGACGCCTGGCAGCGCTACCAGCGCGCCCCCGTCTTCCCCGGCGGCTGCTTCTTCCAGTCCACGATGGCCGAGTTCGACGCCCGCCCCGGCCGCGTCCGCGACGCCATCGCCGCCTCCCAGCGGGACTGGGGCGCCTTCCTGGAGCGCTGCCTCCGCGAGGCGCAGGAGCGCGGCGAGATCGACGCGTCCGCCGACGTCCCCCAGCTGGCCTTCGAACTTGACGCCGTCTGCCGCGGCGGCGCGGCCGGCGCCCTCCTGCACGACGACCCGGTCCTCTACGGCCGCGCCGCCCGCGCCATGGAGGCCCGGCTCGCCGCCGTCACGGCCTCCGCTCGGCCCGGTGAGGCGCAGGATGGCCATGAAGGCGCCCAGGCCCGGAGGACAACTCCGGATCACTCGGTCACGTGACAGCAAGGAACACGGGCGCGGTGAGGCGGACCTCACCGCGCCCGTGGCGAGCCCGGCCCGGACGCCGTCCCGTCAGCTCGCGGTCGTGTACGAGGGCCGCGTGTTGAGCGCCTCGACGTCGTCGAACGACGTCTTGCGGTAGGCGCCGGTGATGGCGGTCAGCTCGTCGGGGGACAGGACGTCCTCGATGCGCTCGAACCCCTGCGGCGCGCGTTCGCTCACGGTGTGCAGGACGCGGTCCGCGGGCATGTCCCGGCAGGCCAGGACGATCGCGTTGACCGGTTCGCGGCGCTCGGCCTCGTAGGCGAGCAGCCCGTCGGCGGGGTCGGCCGCCCCGGCCAGCCGGTGCGCGAGGACCCGCGCGTCGAGGACGGCCTGGGAGCCGCCGTTCGACCCGATCGGGTACATCGGGTGGGCGGCGTCGCCGAGCAGGGTGACGCGGCCGAACGTCCACCGGTCGAGCGGGTCCCGGTCGACCATCGGGTACTCCAGGATCTCCGCGGACCCGGACAGCAGCGCCGGGACGTCCAGCCAGCCGAACGTCCAGTCCGCGAAGTAGGGGAGCACGTCGTCGAGCCGGCCGGTGCGGTTCCAGTCGGCGGAGGTGGTCAGCCGGTCGGCCGGGAGCTTGACCTCGGCGACCCAGTTGAGCAGGGCCTTCCCGCGCCGCTCGGCGCGCATCGAGATCGGGTAGACGACCATCTTGGACGCGGTGTTGCTGCCCGCCACGGCCAGTGTCCGCCCGGTGAGGAACGGCTCGCCCTCGGTGAGGCCGCGCCACATCCGGATGCCGTTCCACAGCGGCGCCGGCTCGCCGGGGTGCAGCTGCGCGCGGACGGACGAGTGCAGGCCGTCGGCGCCGACCAGCACGTCCGCCTCGACGGTCTCGGCGGTCCCGGACGCGCGGTCGAGCAGCCGGGCCCGCACCTTCGCCCCGTCCTGCTCGAAGCCCTCGAAGACCGTGCCGGTGCGGACGGACTCCTTGCCGAGCCGCGCCAGCACCGCGTCCAGCAGCGCCATCTGCAGCTCGCCGCGGTGGATCGAGTACTGCGGCCAGTGGTAGCCGAGCGCGCGGCCGCGCGGCTCGCCCCAGATCCGGCCCCCGTACCGGTCGAAGTGCACCATCTCGGCGGTGGGGATGCCGAGGTCGGCCAGGTCGCCGCCGAGGCCGAGCTCGGTCAGCTCGCGGACCGCGTGCGGGAGCAGGTTGATGCCGACGCCGAGCGGCCGCAGCTGCGCGGCGGAGTCGACGACGAGCGCCTCGATCCCCGCCTCGTGCAGGCTTAACGCCGTGGTGAGCCCGCCGATGCCGGCTCCGACGATGAGTACGCGGATGTCGTGCACGCCCATGTGAAACGCCCCTTCGTTCGCAGGGGCGGACCCGGCACCCAGCGTGCCCGGTCCGCCCCGGTGTCGGTCGTACGCCGCTCCAGGCGGCCGGTGTCACTTCGCCGGCTTGCCCCCCAGCGCGGCCTCGGCGCCGGCCGGCGCGGCGGGCGCCGCGCCCGGCACCTTGGCGCCGCCGCGGACCAGCCGGCCGACCTCGGCGCGCAGCCGGACGAACTCCGGCAGCCCCCGCGTCTCGATCTGGTCGCGGGTGGACGGCAGGGTGACCGGCAGGTCGGCGTGCACCCGGGCGGGGGAGCGGTTCAGCACCACGACCCGGTCGCCGACGTAGACGCTCTCGTCGATGTCGTGCGTGACGAGGAGGATCGTCATCTTCTCCTTGCGGTGCACCTGGAGGACGAGGTCCTCCAGGTCCTCCCGGGTCTGCGCGTCCACGGACCCGAACGGCTCGTCCATCAGCATGAGGGACGGGCGGTAGGCGAGCGCCCGCGCGATCGAGACGCGCTGCTGCATGCCGCCCGACAGCTGCCACGGGTACTTGCGCCCGGCGTCCGGGAGGCCCACCGACTCCAGCGCCTCCTCCGCGGCGGCGCGCCGCTCCGCGCGGGACTTCCCGCGCCGGCGCAGCGGCAGCGCCACGTTGTCGCGGACGGTCAGCCAGGGGAACAGCGAGCGGCTGTAGTCCTGGAAGACCACGGCGAGGTCGTCGGGCACCCCGTCGATCGGCGTGCCGTTCAGGGTGAGGGTGCCGCCGGTGGGGCGGATCAGCCCGGCGATGCAGCGCAGCAGCGTGGACTTGCCGCAGCCGGACGGGCCGACGATGCTGACCATCTCGCCGTCCGGGACGGTGAGGTCGAGTCCGTCGAGGGCCAGGTGACCGTCGGCGTAGGAGTGGTTGAGGCCGGTTATCTGGAGCATCGCGGCCGCCTTTTCTCGTGTGTTCGTCTTGAGGTTCGTCTGCGTGGCGGTCATCGTCAACTCGCGAGCCTCTGCGCACCCGCGTGCCACGCCAGCAGGCGCCGTTCCAGCAGCATGAACACGGCGTTGAACAGGAAGCCGAGGATGCCCAGCATCACGATCCCGGCCCACATCCGCGGCAGCTCGAAGGTGCGCTGCGCGCCGATGAGCTCGGAGCCGATGCCGGCCGTGCTGCCGAACAGCTCGGAGATCACCATCAGGATCAGCGCGAACGACAGCGCGACCCGCAGTCCCGCGAAGATCTTCGGCGCCGCCGCGGGCAGCACGATGGTCAGCAGCCTGCGCACCGGGCCGATGCCGAACACGCGGGCCGTCTCCAGCTGCAGCGAATCCACGGTGCGGACGCCGTCGGCGGTGTTGAGCAGCACCGGCCACACCACGCCGAACGCGATCGTGACGATCTGCATGGTCGCGCCGAGCTGGAACACCATGATGAAGAACGGCACCAGGGTCGGCGGCGGCACGGCGCGCAGGAACTGCAGCACCGGGTCGAACAGGTCGTTCATCGTCCGCGACCGGCCGATGGCCGCGCCGATCACGACGCCGAGCGCGCCGGCGGCGGCCCAGCCGATGAACAGGTGCGCCAGGCTGGTGGAGAAGTCGTCCACCGCGTCCTCGGTGAGGAACAGGTGCGATGCGGACCCGGAGAACCACAGCTCGTGCAGCGTCTTGACGATCGTGGTCGGCGGCGGGAAGTAGGTCTCGTTCACCGCGCGGGTGACGACCTCCCACAGGGCCAGGAAGCCGGCGACCAGCCACGTCCGTCCGGCGAAGCCGAGCACCCCCTTCAGGACCTTCACGCCGGCTCCCTGCCTGGGGGCCGTGGTGACCGGCATCCCTTCGTGTACCGCGCTCATGCGACCCCCTCCGCGCGGGCGGACTGCCAGCGGAACGCGACCCGCTCGATCCCGAGCAGCGCGACGTTGGCCACCAGGCCGAGGGCCCCGGCCCACACGGCGCCCGCCAGCATGAGGTCGGTCTGGCCGCCGCCGGACTGGGTGTCGGAGAGATAGATGCCCACGCCGTCGAATCCGCCGGCGATCAGCTCGGTGCTGATCACGACGATGAGCGCCACGGAGGCGGCGATGCGGATGCCGGTGGCGATGAACGGAGCGGCGCTCGGCAGCGACACGCGCCACAGCACGGACGGCGTCCCGAACCCGAAGCTGCGCAGGCTCTCCTTGGCGACCGGGTCGACGTCGCGGAGCGCGTAGAGGGTGTTGATGAGGATCGGCCACAGGCACGCGTAGAAGATCAGGGACATCTTCATCTGCGTGGGGCTGGCGAACAGGATGATGGCGAGCGGGATCAGCGCGACCGACGGAATCGGGCGCAGCAACTCGACCAGGGCGCGCGCGGCGGTGCCGAGGAACGGCACCGAGCCGAGCAGGACGCCCAGCGGGACGGCCACGAGGACCGACAGTGCGAGCCCGCCGAACCAGGCCTTGAGCGTGGCCCCGACGTCGATCAGGAACTCCTGGTCGACGGCGAGCTTGGCGGCTTCCCGGAGAACGACCGACGCCGGGGGCAGGGCGGTCGCGTCCACGAGGCCGGAACGGCTGATGACCTCGAGGACGGCGACCACCCCGGCAGCCCCGGCGGCGCCCAAAGCGATGCGGCGAAGGTTCATGAAGACGACGGCGTGGCGATGTACTGCTTGACGTCGATGCGCTTGTCAACGTAGCCGAACTGCTGCATGAAGTCCGCGACGCGCTGCAGGCGCGTGGCGTTCAGCGAGGTCGGGTACGTGCCGTAGCTCATCGTGGACGCGACCTTGGCGTCGATGCCCTTGGCGTAGGTGGGCAGGATGTCCTGGACGACCTTGCGGTCGGCGCACTCGCCCTGCGCCTTGGTCAGCGCGCGCTGGAAGGCGGCGACCGTCTTCGGGTTCTCCTTGGTGAACTTCTCCGTGGAGGCGTAGCCCGCGATCGGGAAGTCGGCGGTGGGGCCGCTGGACAGGTCGGCGACCATGCGGGCGCCCATGGTCTCCTGCATCTGGGTGCCGAACGGCTCGATCGCCTGGACGGCCTCGACGCTCTTGGACTTCAGGGCCTGCTCCATGGCGGGCGGGGCGACCTCGACGAAGTTCTTGTCCTCGTCGAACTCCACGCCCTCGGGCTGGGCCGCGGCGCGGACCAGGAGCGTGCTGATGTTCCGCTTGGTGTTGACGCCGATCTTCTTGCCGGCCAGGTCCTTGACCGTGTGGTACGGGGAGTCCTTGCGCACCATCAGCGTGTGGGTCTTGGACGCGCTCTGGAAGCCCTCGGCGACGATCATCGGCTTGAAGCCGGGGTCCTTGGTCGCCGCGGTGAGCAGCGAGACGTAGTTGCCGAAGCTGAAGTCCAGGCGGCCGCTCTTCAGCAGCGGGATGCCGGCGGCGCCACCCGGGATGACCTGCGTCTTCACGCTGAGGCCCTCGGCCTTGAAGTAGCCCTTGCTGATCGCGAGCTGGATCGGCGCGGTGTCGGCCACGGTCATGGTGCCCAGGGTGATGTTGGACTTCTCCAGCCCGTTCGCCGATTTCTTGTCATCGGAGTCGCCACAGGCGACCGCCGTGAGCGCTACCGCGATGGCGAGCGCGCCACTGACGGTTGCGCGGCGGTGGGAAGCAGACATGAGCAACGCTCCATTTTGCGGGGGAAGCTGGCTGAAAGCTGATCTTTCAACGAGCGGGGAGCGTAGCGCACCGTGGGGGCGTCATGGGCGGGATGCGAGCTTTACATGCATAAATGTGAACAGACGTCAACAGGCAGTGACATTCGTATCCTCTGCATCACAAGTCCAGACCTGTGTGATCATTCGGGTTGGCCATGTTGGTGGCTCTGTGTTGCAATGTTCGGCGCTTGCCCGCAGTGGTGCGGACAGGTGCCGCGACCCGAATCCCGTTCAGGTCCGTGACCGGGAACCGCGCGCCGCGAGCGGTCGATCCATGGAGAGGTAGCGGAGGGCAGTGCGCAAAGCCGAAGGGGCCGAGTCGGCCCCGCAGTCCCCTCAGCCAGCCCCGCCTGCCAGCGAGGACGCCCCGAAGCGGGGCTCGCTGGCAGGCCGGTTCAAGCTGCGCAACTGGCGCGTGCGCACGCGCCTGTTCGCCCTCATCGCGGTGCCCACGATCGTGGCCGCGCTGCTCGCGGGGTACCGCGTATCGGTGTCGATGGACAACGCCGACGCCTATGCGCGGACGGGTCAACTGGCCACGCTCGGTAATCAGTTGACCGCTCTCGCGCACGAGGTCGAGAACGAGCGCGACGCGATGGCGGAAAGGGCCGCCGGCGGCTCCCGCGCCGTCAGCCCGGAGGCGCTGAAATCGCGCCAGGAATCGGTGGACTCCGCCGCGCGGAAGGTGCGCGACGCCGCCGCGGTCGTCCAGCCCGACTCGCCCGCGATGAAGCTGGTGCTCGGCAACGTCGTGAACCGCGTCACCGAGCTCCCCTCGCTGCGCCAGCTGTCCGCGCGCCTCGCGCCCGGCCCGATCATCGACAAGTACAGCGAGTTCATCGACGACTTCACGAGCTTCCACCTGCTGGTCTCGCAGGACGCGCCGACGCCCGAGCTGGCGCAGACCGCGCTGGCCCTCGCCGACCTCGCCAACGCCAAGGACGCGGCGTCCCGCGAGCGCGCGCTGATCTCCGCCGCGCTCTGGCAGGGCCGGTTCGAGCCGCTCGAACGCGACTCCGTCGACGACGCCCGCGCGGACATGAACACGAGCATCGCCGCGTTCCGCAGCTCCGCCACGGCGTCCCAGCTGCAGCTGTTCGAGGACACCGTCACCGGCCCCGAGCTGGACCGCGCGGAGTTCACCCGGCTGCGCGCCCTGGCGATCGCCGACAAGTCGCCGCAGCTGCAGGCCAAGCTCGGCGCGAAGGTCGCGCGCGGCTGGACCTCCGACTCCGGGTCCCGCGTCGACAAGCTCCGCGCGGTGGAGCAGAGCATCGCCGCCGACCTGTCGGTGTCCGCGCACGACGCCGAGTCCGACGCGCAGACCGCCGCCGTCCGGGACGGGATCCTGCTGTTCCTCGTCCTCGCGATCGTGCTGGCGACCGTCATCGTCGTGGCCCGCTCGCTGGTGCGGCCGCTGCGCCGGCTGCAGTCCGGCGCGCTCGACGTCGCCAGCACCCGGCTGCCCGGCCTGGTCGACCGGCTGCGCGACCCGGAGGCCGCGGCGGGCGGCATCGAGGTCGAGCCGATCGAGATCGACTCCACCGACGAGATCGGCCAGGTCGCGCGGGCCTTCGACGAGGTCCACCGCGAAGCGGTCCGGCTGGCGGCCGACGAGGCGGTCCTGCGCGGCAACATCAACGCGATGTTCGTCAACCTCTCCCGGCGCAGCCAGTCGCTCATCGAGCGCCAGCTGCGGCTGATCGAGGAGCTGGAGCAGAGCGAGCGCGACGAGGAGCAGCTCGCGAACCTGTTCCGGCTGGACCACCTGGCCACCCGCATGCGGCGCAACTCGGAGAACCTCCTCGTCCTCGGCGGCCAGGAGCAGGTGCGGCGCTGGAACAAGCCGGTCCCGCTCATCGACGTCGTCCGCGCGTCGCTGTCCGAGGTTGAGCAGTACGAGCGGGTGGCGCTGCGGGTTCAAGGCGACATGGCGGTCGCCGGCCCCGTCGTCAACGACCTCGTCCACCTGCTGGCCGAGCTGGTGGAGAACGCCACCGCGTTCTCCTCCGAGCACACCAAGGTCACCGTGTCCGGGCAGATGCTGAGCGGCGGCGGCTGCATGCTGCAGATCACCGACAACGGCGTGGGCATGTCGACCGAGGAGCTGGAGCAGGCCAACTGGCGGCTCGCGAACCCGCCCGTCATCGACTTCTCCGCGGCGCGCCGCATGGGCCTGTTCGTGGTCGGCCGCCTGGCCGTCCGGCACGGCATCCGGGTGGAGCTGCGCGCCGCGCAGGGCGGCGGGCTCACCGCGTTCGTGGTGCTGCCGGACGCGGCCGTCACGCCCGGCGACTCCGGCGGCCTCGCCGCCCGGGGCCTCGGGCCGCGCGAGTCCGGCTCGGCCGGCCAGCTCGCCGCGCTCACCACGACGGCCGCCGAGCCGCCGGCCGCGCCGGGCGGCGCGTTCCGGCAGGACGGCTACGGCCCCGCCGGGCAGCCGATGGGCGCCCCGGCGGGCGCCGGCACCGGTGGGAACCCCATGGTCGGCGGCACCGGACCGCTGCGGCCCGTCCGCGGCGGCACCGACGCCCAGCCGGTCATCGGCGAGACGGGCCCGATCCCGGTCGGCGGCGGGTTCTCCGGCACCGGCCCGCAGTCGGCGGTGCCGCCCATCGAGCGGCGCCCGCCGCGCGAGCGCCGCCGCCAGGCCGAGGACCCCTACCAGCCCGGCGACCGGCAGCCGCCGCGCCGTCCGGGCGAGCTGCCCGTCCGCGAGCCGGGCGCGCACCTGCCGGGCCGCCCGTCCGACGACGGCGCGCCGAACGGGCTCTTCCAGCCGCGCGCCGAGCGTGCGCAGGAGCCCGCCGAGCACGGCTCCACCGGGAGCAACGGCGTCTACCGGCCGAGCGGCCGCACCGGACCGCAGTCGGTCGTGCCGGAGGCGCAGCCGATGGTGCCCGAGCCCGGCGCGGCGCGGCAGATCCCGTGGGAGACCGGGCCGATCCCGGTCGGCGACTCCGGTCCGGCGCAGGCCGGCGCCTACTCCGACGGCTACCCCGACGCCTACGCCGACGGCGCGCCGCCGGCCCGCGCGGAGGAGTACGCCCCGGAACCGCCCGCCCCCGAGCCGGCCATGCGGGCCGCGGCCCCGCCGCCCGCGCGGCCCGAGCCGAAGGCGCCGCCGCGGGGCCCGGAGCGGTCGCCCATCTTCGACGCGATGCAGTCCGAATGGTTCCAGCGCAGGTCCGGAAGCACATCCGGGGAGGATCCGGTGAAGGGTTGGGAGTCGCCCGCCGACGCGGGTTTCCGCGCCGCCGAGGCCGCTCGCAAGCCGGTGGCGGCGTCCCGCACGAGCGTGGGGCTGCCCAAGCGGGTGCCCGGCAAGAACCGCGTTCCCGGCGCGGTCGGCCGCGCCCAGACGGCCGCCCCGGCGCAGCCGCCGGCGGCGCCGCCGGCGGGCGGGCCGTTGCCGGGCGGGCCCGGTCAGGGGCAGTCTGTGCAGGGACGCCGGTCCGAGAGCCGGCCGGCGCCCGGTCAGCCGGTGCCCGGTCAGCAGGTGCAGGACCAGCAGGGATACGGCCAGTCGGCCGACTTCGTACGCAACCGTTTCGCGAGCCTGCAGCGCGGCGTCCACCGGGGGCGCAACGAGGCACGCGGCGGAAGCACGTCAGGTGAGGCGCCGTCACAGGGTGACGGCGAGACAGGAGGCACCCGGTGAGCGGGCAGGATCTCAACTGGTTGGTGACGAACTTCGCGGACCGTGTCGCGAAGGTCGCGCACGCCGTCGTGGTCTCCTCGGACGGCCTGCCGATGGCCTACTCCTCGGGCTTCCCGCCCGAGCGGGCGGACCAGCTCTCGGCGATCGCCTCGGGGCTGATGAGCCTGACGCAGGGCGCGGCGAAGATCTTCGACGCGGGCGGGGTGAACCAGACCGTCGTCGAGATGGACCGCGGGCTGCTGTTCGTCATGTCCATCACGAACGGCTCGGTGTTCGCGGTGCTGGCGGCGCCCGACTGCGACCTCGGGCTCGTCGCCTACGAGATGACGCTGCTGGTGGAGCGGGTGGGCCGGGTGCTGACCCCCGCGCTGCGCGCCCAGGAGCAGCCGCCGTACTCGGGGCCGCCCGTCACCGAGATGGGCGCCGGCCCCGCCCGCTATTGACCGTGACTGACTCTGACGGAGGTCGGCGACATGGATCGAGGCAGTCACTACGGAGGCGGTCCGGGCGGTCCTGGCGGCCCCGGACGCTGGCCCGGTGACCAGGGCCGCGTACCGGCGCCGGGGCGTCCCCCCGAACGCGAGGAGAGCGAGTCCAGCTCGCTGGTGCGCCCCTACGCGGTGACCGGCGGGCGCACGAAGCCGCGCTACGACCTGGCCATCGAGGCGCTGGTCACCGCGGCGCCGTATCCGCCGCGGGACGTGGCCGTGCTGACCCCGGAGTACCGGGCGATCATGGACCTGTGCCGCTCCGCCCGCTCGGTGGCCGAGGTGTCGGCGCTGCTGCGCCTGCCGCTCGGCGTGGCGCGCGTGCTCGTCGCCGACATGGCCGTCGAGGGACTGCTGCGCCTGCACCAGTCGCAGTCCTCCACCACCGCCGGCGGACAGCCGGACCTCCGCTTGCTAGAAAGGGTGCTCAGTGGCCTTCGGAAGCTCTGACCAGGTTCCGCCCCCGGGGCCGCACGGCGGAGAGGCCGAGCTGACCTCGGTCAAGATCGTCGTTGGCGGCGGCTTCGGCGTCGGGAAGACCACCTTCGTCGGCTCGGTCTCGGAGATCATGCCGCTCACCACGGAGGCGGTGATGACCGCCGCCAGCGCCGACGTGGACGACCTGTCGGCCGTTCCGGACAAGACGACCACCACGGTCGCGATGGACTTCGGGCGCGTGTCGCTCGACAGCGAGCTGATCCTGTACCTGTTCGGCACCCCCGGGCAGCACCGGTTCTGGTTCATGTGGGACGACCTGGTGCGCGGCGCGATCGGCGCCGTCGTGCTGGTCGACACCCGCCGGCTGGAGGACTGCTTCGCCGCGGTGGACTACTTCGAGGAGCTCGGCCTGCCGTTCGTGGTGGGCGTCAACGGGTTCCACGGCGAGTTCCAGTACGCGGTCGAGGACATTCGCGACGCGCTGTCGATCAGCTCGCACGTGCCGATCGTCCAGTGCGACGCGCGCAGCCGCGAGTCCACCAAGCAGGTGCTGATCACGCTGGTCAAGCACGCGATGTCGGTGCACTCGGGCGGGTCGCACGCGGCCGCGCCCGCGCAGCCCGGCAGCACGTCGCCGAGCTGGACCTGAGACCCCCGGCCGGGGCCGGTCGCGGCCACCGGCGCGGGCACGGCCGCGGTTACGGTCGCGTAAGTCGTGTGCACGATGCATGATTAATCCTCGTGATTGACCATGAATCAGTGTCGGGGGTCGCGATGGGCGAAGTGGAGCAGATCCGGACGTACGTGGCCATCGGCGACAGCTTCACCGAGGGCCTCAACGACCCCTACCCGGGCGAGGACGACGCGTTCCGCGGCTGGGCGGACCGGCTGGCCGAGCACATCGCCGCGCGGAGCCCCGGCCTGCGCTACGCCAACCTCGCGGTCCGCGGCAAGCTCGTCCGCCAGATCGTGGACGACCAGGTGCCGCGCGCCGTCGGGCTGGAGCCCGACCTCGTCACGCTCTGCGCGGGCGGCAACGACATGATCCGCCCGGGCGCGGACCCGGACGCGCTCGCGGTCGTGTTCGACGACGCCGTCCGCAGGCTGCGCGGCACCGGCGCCCGGGTGGTGGTCTTCACCGGCTTCGACACCCGCGGCCTGCGCTCCGGCTCGCGCATCCGCGGCAAGGCGGCGACGTACAACATGCACCTGCGCGCCATCGCCGATCGCCGCGGCTGCGACGTCGTCGACCTGTGGCCGCTGCGCGCCTTCAACGACCCCCGCGCCTGGCACGAGGACCGCCTGCACCTGTCGCCGGAGGGGCACCGCCGCATGGCCCTGCTCGTCGCGGGCGTCATCGGCGTCCCCGCCGAGGGCGACTGGCGCGAGCCGTGGCCGCCCCTCGACCGGGCCGACTGGCTCACGCTGCGCCGCGAGGACGTCCGCTGGGCCCGCACGTACCTGGTCCCGTGGATCGGCCGCCGGGCCACCGGACGCTCCTCCGGCGACGGCCGCAGCCCCAAGCGTCCCACCCCCCTCCCGCTGTAACTCAGGTCAGGGCAGCGCCTCCGCGAGGGTGGCGGTCACGGGGATGCGGCGGTGGAGCCCGGTGATCTCCAGGGTGCGGCGGACGATCGGGCGCGGGCCGGCGAGCGTGAGGCTGCCGCCGGCGGCGGTCGCGGCCTTGTAGCAGGCGACGATGACCGACAGGCCGTTCGAGTCCATGAACTCCAGGTCGGCCAGGTCGAGGACGAGGTGCTCGCCGTGTTCGCGGCGCGCCTCGTTGAGGGACCTGCGCAGGTCTTCCGAGCAGGCGATATCGAGCTCTCCGCACAGCCGGACGACGGTGCGCCCGCCGTCCGACCGCGTGGTCACTTCCAAAGGTGGCACGGGGGGTTCCCCTCCTGTGAGCACAGCGCCTCCCGGAGGGCCGTCCGGGAGATGCTTTCCATGTGACAACTATCGCCGACGACGGGCCGCCTGCCAACCCGGCGCGACGGGGGTGTGCCGGATCGTGCCGGGTCGTAGGGTGCTGTCGGACGTGCCCCTCCGCTGTCTAGGAGACCGACTCCGTGAGTGCCCCCCGGCTGCCGGACCATCTCGAAGTGCTCCTCACCGAGGAGCCCGTGCTGGACGTTTACGCGCACGGCCCCTGGCGGGTGCCCGACGGCCTGTACGAGGAGATCCGCGAACGGGCGGTCGCCTACAACACCGACGAGCGCGCGGTCGTGCTGACGCGGCGGCTCAGCGACTTCTACGGGGACCGCACCAGTGCGGCCGGCGCCGAGCAGTGGTCGCTGCTGACGTTCCTGCTGGGGGCGTCGGCGGTCCGCGGCGGGTCGCGCGGTGACGTCGACTACGAACTGCTCTCGGACTTCCTCGCGACGCCGGAGTCGGCGGTGCGGGATCCGTCGGCGTTCTTCAGCCAGGGCGGGCGGTGGCGCCCGCCGGGCCTGTGGCTGCCCGAGCCGGCGGGCGACGACCCGGAGCGGCGCGCGGTGATGTTCGAGCTGGCGCGGGCCGGGCTGGACGTCTTCGAGGGGCTGGAGCCGGTGGAGCGGCGCCGGCGGGCGCTGATCGGGCTGTTCGACCGGCGGGCGGCGGACCCGGAACTCCGCGAGGTGGACATGTCCGTCCCGAACGGGCGCCTGGAGGACGCCTGGACCTCCGCGCTGACCGGGGAGGAACTGGCCGTCCTGCCGGAGCTCGCCGGCCCGGTCGGCTACCTCGGCTGGGCGTGCGAGGGCCTGGACACCGCGCACCGGCGGCTGTCGGAGGCCGTGGCCGACGGGGACGGGCCCGACGCCGCGCTGGCCCGGCTGCTGCTGGCGGCCGGCGCGCCGGTCGTCCCGGCCGAGCTGGCGGTCGTGCTCGGCACGGTGCGGTACGAGAACGTGGAGGAGCGGTTCCGCGCGGCGCGCGAGGGGTTCTCCGCCGAGGCGTGGCAGCAGGACGTGCGCGCGTGGCTGGCGCGGGGCCTGGTCGCGGGGGAGGCCGACGCGGCCCGCGCCTGGCTGGACATGGCCGTCCGCGTCACCGGCGCGGCGCAGGGGCTGCCCGAGGCGCCGGTCAGCCCGAAATGCCGGGTACCGGTGCGCGCGTTCCAGACCGATCTGCGGCGGCTGTTCACCGTCCGGCGCGTCTTCAACACCCTGGCGTTCGGAAGCGGGACGTCGGCGGAGGAGCCCGCGGAGGAGGCACGTCCGGGCCGGGTGGCCGTGCCGGAGCCGGGGCTCGTCGGGCAGCCCGAGCTGTCGCGCGCGCTGCGGGACGCGGTCGCGGCGCGGCTGGCGGGGGAGCGGGCCGTCCGGCTGCTCATCGCCGGCCCGGAGGGCACCGGGAAGGGCACCGCCGCCGAGCTCGCCGAGGCGATGCTCGCCGAGGGCGGCGCCGTCCGGGAGGCGCTGTGGGTCTCCGACCAGGTGTTCGCGTCGCTGGGCGTGAGCGACGCCGTCCTGTGGCTGCAGGCCCGCGTCCGCGAATGCCTGGAGGGGCGGATGCTCCTCGTCGTCGACGACCTGGAGAAGCTCGCCGCCCACGAGCGCTGCGGCGCCGCCGCCGCGGAGGAGCTGCGCCGGCTGATGGCCCGCGCGCCGTCCCTGAGCGTCGTCGCGCTGTGCCGGCCCGGCGGCGACCGGCGGCTGTTCGACGCCAACCCGGCGCTGGTCCGGGCGTTCGACGTCGCCCGCACCCGCGACTTCGCCGAGGACGACTTCGCCGAGCTGTTCGCCCTCGCGGTCGCGCGCCGCGGCGCGCGCGCCGCCGCGCAGACCGCGGCGGCCGCGGGCGGGATGCTCCGCCGCACCCCGCCGCTGCTGAACCTGCGCGGCGCCCGGCTCGCCGAGCACCTGGCGGCCGAGGCCGTCGCCGCCGCCCGCGCCCGCTGGGACGCGACCGCCGGCGACGCCGCCGAGGTCACCGACGCCGACCTGCCGCAGCGCCTCATCGCGGGCCGCCCCGCCGACGGCGATCCGCTCGCCGAGCTGGCCGCCGTCGTCGGCATCGAGCCCGTGAAGCGGGAGGTCGACGCCCTGATCGCCGAGGCCAGGGCCGCGCGGCTGCGCCGCGAGGCGGGCATGACGGCGCGGACGCGGCCCCGGCACCTGGTCTTCACCGGCAACCCCGGAACGGGCAAGGGCCGGGTCGCGCGCATCCTCGGCCGCATCTACGCCGACCTCGGCGTGCTGTCGTCCGGCCACCTGGTCCAGGTGGAGCGCGCCGACCTGCTCGGCGAGTACGCCAGTGAGAGCGTGCTGCGGGTGCGGCGCGCCGTGGAGGAGGCGCACGGCGGCGTCCTGATGGTGCGGGACGCGCACGCCCTGGTGTCGGTGTCGGCGGACGCCGCGCGCGGCCGGGAGGTCCTGGACGTCCTGCTGACCAGTGTCCAGGCGCACACCGAGGACCTCGTCGTCGTGCTGACCGGCCCGCACGCGGAGATGAACGGGCTGCTGAAGGCGCACCCCGACCTGGCCGAGTTCTTCCCCCGGACGATCCGCTTCGCCGACCTCACCGACGACGAGCTGGTGCAGGTGTTCGCGGCCAAGGCCGCCGCCTCGGGGTTCGAGCTGGCCCCCGGCGTGCTGGAGGAGGTCCGCGCGCTGGTCGAGGCGGCGCCGCGCGAGCGCGGGCTCGGCAACGTCCGCATCATGACGAACCTGCTGGACCGGGCCGTCGCGATGCAGGGCCGCCGCGTCCTCGCCGACGGGATCGTCGACGAGACCGAGTCCCTCGACGTGATCCTGGTGGAGGACGTCCCCGACACCCTCACCCGCGGCCGCGACGACGTGCCCGGCGACCCGCTCGCCGAGGTCGACCGGCTGATCGGGCTGGCCGACATCAAGCGCGAGGTGGCCGCGCTGGTCGCCGAGGTCCGCGCCGAGCAGCTGCGGCGCGACGCGAAGGTGTCCCCGGCGCCGCCGGCCCGGCACATGGTGTTCATGGGCAACCCGGGCACCGCCAAGACGACGATCGCGCGGCTGATCGCGGCCGTGTTCGCCCGGCTGGGCCTGCTGTCGTCCGGGCACCTGGTGGAGGTCACCCGCGCCGACCTCGTCGCCGAGTTCGTCGGGCAGACCGCGCCGCGGGTGCGGGCCGCGGTCGAGCGCGCCCTCGGCGGCGTGCTGTTCGTCGACGAGGCGTACGCGCTGTCGTCGGCGGGCGGCGACCGGCGCGACTTCGGCCACGAGGCGATCGCCGAGCTGCTGCGGCTGATGGAGGAGCACCGCGGCGACCTGGTCGTCATCGTGGCCGGCTACGACGCCGAGATGGAGCGGTTCCTGGACGCCAACCCGGGGCTGAAGTCCCGGTTCCCCAAGCGGCTGCGGTTCCCCGACTACACCGACGACGAGCTGGTCACGATCTTCGAGTACATGGCGGCCGAGGCCGGGTTCGCGCTCGCGCCCGGGGTGCTGGACGCGCTGCGCGACCGCGTCGCCGCGCACCCGCGCGGCGCCTCGTTCGGCAACGCCCGGCTGGTCCGCAACCTGCTGGAGGCGGCGATCTCCCGGCAGGCGCAGCGGATCACCGCCGGGCACGACGAGGGCCGCGAGGTCGGCGCGGCGGAGGTGGGCCTGCTGCGGCCCGAGGACGTCCCGGACGCCCCGGCCCGCGAGGACGACCGCGCCTACGGCCTCTACATCTAGCCCGCCTCTACATCTAACCGGCCTGTGCCTGCGGGCCGTCGGCGGCGTACGCGGCGGCCTGCAGCGAGTACAGGTCGGCGTAGAGGCCGCCGCGGGCCATCAGCGCCGCGTGGTCGCCCTCCTCGATCACCTCGCCGCGCTCCAGGACGTAGATCCGGTCGGCATACCGGACGCTGGCCAGCCGGTGCGTGATCAGCAGCACGGTCCGGCCGTCGGCGTGCAGGCGGATCCGCTCGAACAGTTGGTGCTCGGCCCGCGCGTCCAGCGCGGCGGTCGGCTCGTCGCAGATCAGCAGCGGCGCGTCGCGGAAGAAGCCGCGCGCCACCGCGAGCCGCTGCCACTGGCCGCCGGACAGGTCGGCGCCGCCCTTGAACCGGCGGTCCAGCAGCGTCCCGTAGCCGCGGGAGAGCTCCGCGACGACCTCGTCGGCGCCGGCCGCGCGGGCGGCGGCGAGCATCGCCGGGTCCTCCTCGCCGCCCGCGGCCCGGCCGTCGGGGCCGTCGGCGCCGCGCCCCATCGTGATGTTCTGCCGGGCGGTCATCGGCCAGTGCGTGTACTCCTGCGCGATGACGGCGATGCGCTCCCACACGTCCTGCGGCGGGACGGCGGTGAGCGGCACCTCGTCCCACCGGACCTCGCCGGCGTCGGGGTCGTAGAGGCCCGCCATGATCTTGGCGAGGGTCGTCTTGCCGGAGCCGTTCTCGCCGACGAGCGCGACGACCTCGCCCTTGCGCAGGTCCAGCGAGACGCCGTTGAGCGACGGTGCGTCCGCGCCCGGGTAGGTGAACACGACGTCGCGGACGCGGATGCGCGCGAAGTCGTCCGGCAGCCGCCGGTCCCCGGCCGGAGCCGAGGCGCGCTGCGGGATCCGCTTCTCGGCGGCGTCGCAGAAGGTGAGGTAGTCCCCGAAGTAGAGGCCCTCCTCGTAGCACTGGTTGACCGCGAACACCAGGTTGGCCAGGGACGACTGCCCGGAGCGGATCGCCAGCACGGCGGTGCCCGCCACCGCCAGCGGCACCGCGCCCTTCCACAGCATGACCCCGAGCGCGATGTAGACGAGCGCCGTGGCGAGGCCCTTCAGCATGTCGCCGGTGACGCGCGCGATGGTCTGCCGGCGAGCCAGGTCCAGTTCGACGCTCCGCTGGTAGGCGGCCGACCGGTCGTACTGGTCCAGCAGGAACGGCCGCATGGTGAACGAGCGCACCTCGGCCGCGTGCTTCCGCTCGACCATCAGGTCGGACAGGATCCACTTGCGGCGCGCGACCTCGACCAGGGAGAGCATCGTCAGGTACCGCATCCGGGCGCTGCGCACGGCCGCCCATCCCTCCGGGACGGCGGTCAGCAGGAGCAGCGGCAGCAGCAGCGGGTGCAGCACGCCGAGGGTGCCCGCCGCGGCGGCCATCCCCACCAGCCCGGTGAGGACGTCCACCGCCTGCTGGACGACCCGGGGGGCCGACATCATGCCCCGGGTCTGGGCGCGCTGCAGCTCGTCCAGGAAGTCGGAGTCGTCGAGCGCGGTCAGGTCCACCGCGGTCGCCGCCTCGTACAGTCGCAGCTCGGCGAGCCGCTGCACCTGCGGGTCCAGCCGGGACTGGGACCAGCCCGCGCACGCCTGCAGCGCAGCCCGCAGCGCCACGGCGCCCGCGACCAGCGCCAGCGACGGCAGCGCGTCCCGGACCCGGGACGGCGTCGGCGCCGCGCTGAACAGCGCGGTGAGCACGCCGGTCGTCGCCAGCAGCCAGAACGCCGTGAAGACCCCCGCGACGAGGTTGAGGGAGATCGTCGCGACCGTGTCGACCCGGCTCGCCCGCCAGGCCAGCCCGGCGGCCTGCGCGATCACCGCCGGCAGCCGCCGTGCGACCGTGCCGAGCCCCGTCTCGGCGAGTTCCCTGTCCTTCTCGTGCCACCGGTGCGCGGACAGCTCCGGAAGCTCGGGCCCGGCAGCGGCCTCCTCATGCCGCGCGCCGCCTCCACGGCGACGCGTCCACCTCGAAAAACGCCGTCGTCCACCCATGCGCCACCCTCCCTGCGTACACCCCGCCAGGGGGCAGTGTGCGCCGTACGGGGGACGGTGTCCGCTTCATGTGTCACATAGCGCGGTGATTTGTTCCAGTGGCGAATCATGCGGCGGATGGACGCGCGACCCCCTCCGGGTTGTCTAAGGTCTACGCATGAACGACGGCCGGGCGCACCAGCACGCCAGCTACGGACGGGATCCGTACGGCGACTCCTACGACGACCCGTACGCGGGCGACCAGCTCGCCGGGGCGCGCTTCGGCGAGGGCGGCCCGCGCGGCGGGGCGCCGGTCCGGCGCCGCCGGCGGCGCCGCTGGCCGCGGGTGCTCGGCGCGGTCTTCGTCGTGCTGCTGCTGGTCCTCGTGGGCGGCTACTTCTACCTGGACTCGCGGCTGAAGCGGGAGTCGGTCCTCGTCGACTATCCCGGCCGCGTCGCCGACACGCCCGGCACGAACTGGCTGATCGTCGGGTCCGACAGCCGCGAGGGACTGTCGAAGGCCGACCAGAAGCGGCTCGCCACCGGGTTCGCGAGCGGCCGCCGCACCGACTCGATGATGCTGCTGCACTACGGCCAGGGCGGGACGTCCCTGATCAGCCTGCCCCGCGACTCCTACCTCCCGATCCGGGGGCACGGGTCGAACAAGCTGAACGCGGCGTTCTCCTTCGGCGGCCCCAAGCTGCTCGTGGAGACCGTGGAGAAGACGACCGGCGTCCACATCGACCACTACGCAGAGATCGGCTTCGGCGGCTTCGTGGGGGTCGTGGACGCGGTCGGCGGCGTGGACATTTGCGTCAAGGAGAACATCAAGGACCCCAAGGCGGGGCTCAACCTCAAGGCGGGCTGCCAGACGCTGGACGGCGGCCAGGCGCTCGGCTACGTGCGGACCCGCGCGTTCGCCCGCGCCGACCTCGAACGCGTGGAGCACCAGCGCCAGTTCTTCGCCGCCCTGATGAAGAAGGCGACGAGCCCCGGCACGATGCTCAACCCGTTCCGCGGCGTGCCCCTGGCGATGAACGCCACCAGCAACTTCCTGGTGGACGAGAACGACCACCTGTACGACCTCGTCCGCATGATGTGGGAGATGAAGGGCGTGAGCGGCGACAACGGCGTGACGACGACCGTGCCGATCGGCGGCAGCGGCAGCTCGGCGGCGGCCGGGTCCTACATCACCTGGGACAAGGCGAAGGCGTCCAGGCTCTTCGACGCGCTCAAGCAGGACCAGCCGATCCCGCCGGACGCCATCACCAAGTGACGGGTCCGGTTACAGTCGGATCATGTCCGATGTGACGCCGGACGGCGTGAAGCTGGACGAGCTGCCCTCGACCGAACTGCACCGGCGGGCGATGGACCTCGCCAGGGAACGGCGGGACGTCGGCTTCCTGTGGGAGCTGCTGCGCGCCATCCCGGCCGCGGCGGCGGCCACTGGCGAGGTCGACCGCGCCGAGTTCGACCTCTTCCACGGCCTGTCGCTGCTGGAGGAGTTCACCCACGCGGGCGAGGGCGAGGTCGGCGACGCGCTCAGGCCGATGTACATCGAGTACCTCACCGAGCACGCCAAGCGGACCTGACGGTCTCTTTGCCCGGTCTTGCTCTCCGTCCGACCACCCTTGGGCACTACTCTGTGTAGGCAAGCGACCGCAGAGGGTGGTTTGAGTGAACAAGAAGCAGTTCAAGATCGCCGCCATCGCCTTCGTGGCGTGGTACGTCATCAGCAAGCCCGACGGGGCGGCGCATCTGGTCAACAACGCCCTGAGCGGGCTCGGCAACGCGGCGGAGTCGTTGTCGCAGTTCATGAGCGCCATCCCGAGCTGACGGGCGGCCGCCGGCCCCGTACCCCCCGCGGTACGGGGCTTCTACGCGCCCGGGGCACCAAGCGGTGGCGCCCGCGTCACAGTAAAATCCCGCTTTGCGGGCAGACGCCGCTGGGCACAATTGGATCGGGTCAACTGTGTCGCGCGCTACAACCAGGGACGGGCGTACGGATGAAAAAGAACATTCGCTATGTGGCGATCGCCTTCGTCATCTTCTACCTGCTGAGCTCACCGACGGATGCGGCCGGAGTGGTCAACAACGCCTTCGACCAGCTCGGCAACGCGGGCAACCAGCTCGCCGCCTTCGTGAACGCCTTGGGCAAGTGACCGGCCGGGGCCGATCGCGGGGGTGATCTCCTAGGATCGGCCTCATGTCTGTCTTCGACGTAGAGATCGAGGGTCTGCGGGGCGGCTCCGCGGACCTCGCGCAGTACCGGGGCAAGGCCGTGCTCGTCGTCAACGTCGCCTCCAAGTGCGGCCTCACCCCGCAGTACTCCGGCCTGGAGCGGCTGCAGGAGCGGTTCGCGGAGCGCGGCTTCACCGTCCTCGGCGTCCCCTGCAACCAGTTCATGGGCCAGGAGCCCGGCACCGCCGACGAGATCGCCGAGTTCTGCTCGGCGACGTACGGCGTCACGTTCCCGATGACGGAGAAGGTCGAGGTCAACGGGCCCGGCCGGCATCCGCTCTACCGGGACCTCGTCGGCGTCCCGGACGCCGAGGGCCATACCGGCGACATCCGGTGGAACTTCGAGAAGTTCCTGATCGCCCCGGACGGCGCGGTCGCGGCCCGGTTCGCGCCGCAGGCCGAACCGGAGTCCGCCGAGGTCGTCGGCGCCATCGAGAAGAACCTGCCCGCCTGACCGCGCGACCGCCCTCCGCTGCGGCGCGGGTGTGAATCGCGTCACAGCGGGGCGCGTTGCGCGCTATTCGATGGCCCGTCTAGCTTGTGAGGTCCGACCGGACGTGGAGGTGCCCATGCGGGGCTGGACGGCGAACGACATCCCGGACCTGTCCGGCCGGCGGGCGGTCGTCACCGGGGCCAACAGCGGCATCGGCTACCACACCGCCCTCCAACTGGCCCGGCACGGCGCGTCCGTCCTGCTGGCCTGCCGCAGCGCCGAACGCGGCCAGGCGGCCTTCGACCGGATGAGCGCCGCCGCGCCGGGCGCGGACATCGCGCTCGGCTCGCTGGACCTCGCCGACCTGGCGTCCGTCCGGGCGTTCGCGGCCCGGTACGGCGACGACCCGCTCGACATCCTGGTCAACAACGCGGGCGTCATGGCCATCCCGCACCGCTCCACCGCCGACGGCTTCGAGATGCAGTTCGGCACCAACCACCTCGGCCACTTCGCGCTCACCGGCCTGCTGCTGCCGGCGCTGCGCGCGGCGTCCGCCCGCGTCGTCACGGTGACGTCCGGCTTCGCGTGGACGGGCCGCTTCGACTTCGGCGACCTGCAGGGCGAGCGCCGCTACCGCAAGTGGGCCGCCTACAGCCAGGCCAAGCTCGCGAACCTGGTCTTCGCCAAGGAGTTGGACCGGCGTGTCCCCGAGCTGACCAGCGTCGCCGCCCACCCCGGCTACGCCGCGACGAACCTCCAGCAGACCGGCCCGAAGATGCAGGGCAACACGTTCATGGAGAAGGCCACCGGCATCGGCAACGCGGTGATCGCCCAGTCCGCCGCCGCGGGCGCGCTGCCGTCCCTGTACGCCGCCACCGCGGACGTCGAGGGCGGCGCCTGCTACGGCCCCCGCCTCCTCCAGTACCGCGGCGCCCCCGCCAAGGTGCCCGCGCCCCCGCAGGCGAACCGGCACGGCGAGCGCCTCTGGGACGTCTCCGAGACCCTCACGGGCGTCTCCTACGCGCTACCCGCCTAGCCCACGGACCGCCTGGGCCACCGTCGCGCCGACGGCGGCCTCGGCGTCGCCCGGCCTGCGCCGCGCGATCCCGGCGGTGCCGACCGGCCCCGAACAGGCTTCGGCACCCGCACATTCCGGAGTTGCCGACTACCGGTGGGTAGCTTCACGGGGCGCGGGTGATGTCCCAGTCGAGGGTGGCGGGCAGGGCGCCCTCCAGGGTGAGGAGCCAGCGTTTGATCTCGACGCCGGAGCCGCCGCTGTAGCCGCCCAGGCCGTTCGAGGCGACCACGCGATGGCACGGGACGATCAGCGGAATCGGGTTGCTTCCCATGATCTGGCCGATCACCTGGGCGTGCACGCCGGTGCCGCTGCGGTCGCCCAGCGCGCCGTAGGTGAGGACCTTCCCGTACGGGACGGACTCGTACAGCGTCGTGAGCACCTGCCGCTGGGCGTCGGACGTGAGGCGCCAGTCGATCGGGAGGTCGAAGTCCTTCAGGTCGCCCGCGAAGTAGTCGCGCAGGGCCGACAGCGCGGGGGCCAGGCGGCCCGGGGCCTCGACCACGGGCAGGCCGGCCGCCTTGGCGGTGCGGGCGCGGGCGGCGGGCGTGTCGCGGAAGTGCAGGGCGGCGACGCCCGTCTCCGTCTCGGCGACGAGCAGGCGGCCGAGCACGGTGTCGACCGTGCCGAACGCGAGTGTCTCGGTCATCGTGCGGCGCTCCTTCCGGTCTTCTCAGGGTCCCATGCGGGACCGACGTCTTCGTCAACACCGGCGGGCGCCGTCAGGTTGCGGTCAGGGTGCGGTGCAAACGCGCGGACTCCGCGACCAGGCGGCTGGTGCCGCCGCGCGCCGCCACGTCCGCGACCTCCGGGATGGCGCCCCTGGCGCCGGTCATCTCCGCGAGCCGGGTGGCCAGGGTGATCATGGCCGGGAGGCCGGCCCTGGCGCGTTGGCCCGGTGCGGGGAGCGCGTGCGGGAGGGCCGTGGCGAGGATCGTCCAGACGCCGGCGTGCGCGCCCGCGTCGGCGGCGGCCGTGAGGGCCTTGAGGGTACGGGGGAGCGGGATGCGGCCGAGCGCGGCGAGCCGGCCGAGCGCGGTGCCCGTCTCGGCCGCCGGGAGCGCGCCCCGGGCGGCGAGGACGAGGAGCGCCTCGACGGCCCTCGCCCGCTCGTCCTGGTCCTCGTTGGCCAGTGCGTGGGCGAGGAGCGTGCCGGTGGCGGCTCCGGCGGGCCCGTCGGCCTCGGCCAGGCCCAGCATGATGGCGCCCTGGTTCCAGCCGTACTGTTCCCAGCCGGCCAGGTACGGGACGAGATGGGCGGCGACGATGTCGCGGTGGGAGGGCAGGACGGCGGCCCAGTGGCCGGTGTGCGGGTCGAGCCTCCCCGTTCCGAAGACCCGCCGGTCCGGATCGGGGTGCGTGCACAGGCGGTCGATCTCGGAGTCGCCGGGCATGTCCACGATGGACAGGACCTGGGACGGAGGCCGGAACGTGCGCTCGCCGACAGTCGCGAGCGGGGTGTCGAGGACGGTGCAGGTGACGGCGGGGTCGGCGAGGCCGCCCGCGGCGAGCCAGGATGCGACCCTCCGGCCGGCCACGGAGGCCAGGCCCTTGGCGCGCACCACGGCCGCCGGGTCGATCTCGCGCGGGACGCGGAGCATCGCCTGCAGCAGGTCGGCCGGCCCCGGCGCGCAGCCCGCCGCCTCCAGGCGTTCGAGGCGGCCGACCAGGACGCCAGGGTCGATGTGGCCGCTCACCTCGGTCGGGGTCGCGAGCAGGAGCGGCACCGTACCGACGGCGGAGGCGATCTCGTGCAGCCGCCACTTGAGGAACCGTTTCAGCTGCGGATCGTTCAGCGTCCCGGCCGAGTGGGAGCGGCGCATGGCCAAGGCCGCGAAGACCTCGGTCAGGTTGTGCGGCCTGCCCGGGAGCAGCAGGTGCTGCACCGGGAACTGGATCCAGCTCTCCCGGACGTGGCTGCGCATGTACGGACGGCCGCCGGGTTCTGTGATCCACGGCGCCAGGTGCTCGGCGTGCTTGCGGAGCGCCTCGCGGGTGCCGTCGGGGTCGCGGTGGGCGAACTCGACGAGCGCGGCGAGGAAGCGTTCGGTCGCGGGCCACTCCTCGTCGGAGCGCAGCCGGACGGCGAAGTCGTCCGCCAGTTCGGCGAGCGAGCCGATGGGCGCCGGCGGTTCGCGCGGGACGAACGGCGGCGGGCCCGGGAGCGGCTCGGGCCCGGGGACGGCCGCGACCTCGCCGAAGCCCGCCGCGATCGCCTCGCGCAGGTCGGCGGGCAGGCCGCCGGCGGCGTCCCGGACCTCCTCCCGGACGGATTCGCTCGCGTGCGCCGCGTGCTTGACCGCGATCTTCACGGCGCGGTCCCGCAGGTCGACCGCGTCGGAGGTGAAGACGGCGGTGAGGGCGCGCACCGTGGCGCCGGCCCGGTCGCGTTTGCGGGCCGTCCGGTCCAGCCAGGTCAGCGCGGCCCGGACGAGCTTCTTCTCCGGGCGGAACAGCAGCGCGTCGGCGGCCTCCGCGAACAGGTCCGCGTCCAGGCGCTCCAGGTCGTCGGTGCGGCGGACCTGGCGCAGCGCGAGATCGGCCACGGTCGGCGGTGCGGTCGGCAGCAGGCGGACGTAGTCGCGGACGCGGGCCGCCACCTCGTCATCGGTGGGCTCAAGCGCGTCGTGGAGCTGGATGAACCAGCGCAGATTGTGCGTGGTGCCGCCGCGCAGGAACCGGCTCACGCAGCCGTCGAGGAGGGTCGCGCGCTCGATCCGCCCAGCGCGGGCCAGATCGGACAGTGAACCGGCCCAGGTGCTCTTACGCGTCCTGCCCCACTGCGTCCGTGTCGCGTCGTCGGCGAGGGCGGCTCCGACGCCGTCCACCTCGAACAGCTTGGGGAGGAGCGTGTCGAGGAACGGGTCCTCGGAGAGTTCGTCCGCCCCCTCCGGGCCGGACGCCCAGCCGACGACGAACCCGTCCGACACCGGGGGCGCGGCGCCGGCCGACTTGGCGAGCTCCGCCGCGAAATGCCAGCGCGTCCAGTCGATGTCGGTGGCCCGCACCCGGTCGGCGACGCGGTGGGCCACCTCGGCGCGCCACTCCGGCGAGCGGCCCGAGGTGACCTCGCGCAGCAGCCTGAGCTCGCTGTCGTTTGCGCCCCACCACCAGAGCCGCAGCTCGCCGCGGCACAGCCACGTCGCCGCGGCGGCGGGACCGCTGATCGCGCCCGCGCCGGCGATGAGCAGCGGGCGCACGGCCTGGTTGTCCAGGAATCCGTGCGGCGACGCGGCGCGCATCGCCTTCAGCAGCCCAGGGAGCCCGGCGGCGGCCGCGCGGTGTCCGGACTCGTCCAGCGCCATGACCTCGCGCCCGGTCAGCTCCGCGTCGCCGGACTCGATCGCCTTCTGGAGCGCCTCCGGCATGCTCATCGCGCGACCTCGGCGGCCTGGTCGGCGTCGCGGCGGACGATGCGGGCGGCGAGGACGTGCTTGCACGGCCCCCGCTCACCGCGGTGGTCGAACCACCACGGGCACGTGCAGGTGACGCGGTCGCCGTCGAAGCGGACCTCCCGCTCGCTCCCGTTGCTCCGCACGATCGCCCTGCCGCCGGACGTGAACCGCACGGCGCCGTCCTCGACGAGCGCGCGCGCCGAACGCAGCCGCGGGTTGAGCGCGGCCACGCGCGCCGGGTCGTACGGCAGTTCGCGGTGGAAGAAGGCGGCCTCGGCGGTGTCGAACCCGACGCGGCCGGACGTGCCGAGCTGGGTCAGCGCCGCCTTCGTCCGCGCCGGGTCGAGCCCGGACCGCTCGGCGAGCAGGTCAGGTTCGACGCGCGGTTCGAAGGACAGCAGCGCGCCCAGCAGGTCGGCGTCTCCGGCGGCCTGGTCGGTGGAGATGTCCTCCAGGACGGCGCCTTCACCGGAGAAGCCGCGCGAATGCTGAGGAGAAAGGGTGAGGACGTAGCGCATCCCCGGAAGCTCAAGCTCCCACACGCTCGACACTGGGCCGCTGCCGTTGAGGATGGCCGGCCCGTACACGCGCATGGCCTTCGCGAAGCGCAGCAGCGGCAGCATCGTGCGCAGGCGGTCGGGCCCGGCCAGGCACACCGCGCCCGGCACCGGACGGGACGACATCCGCAGCGTCCGCCCGGCGGGCACCGCCCACAGCGCCTCCCGCGCCCGCTTGGGCAGGGACCGCAGGAACCGCACCGCGTCCGGCCCCTTCAGCTCACCGCGCAGGTCGAACCCGGCCGTGATGACCTGGACCTCGGCGAACCCCCGGAGCCACCGGTCGGGCAGCGGCACCTTCTTCTCCACGACGGCGCCGTCCATCGTGGTCACGGCCAGTTCCTCGGCGCCGACCGCCAGATGCAGCGGATCGGACCCTCCCACGCGCGCGAGGGCCTCGCGCAGGGGGCCGTTGACGTCGACGTTCGTCGTGCCGCGCTCGTGGACCTCGCCGTCCAGCGCGGGCTCCAGCACGTCCAGCCTGGCGTACACGCCGCCGCACGCGGAGAACGACTCCATGCGGATCCGGTCGCCGTTGCAGGTGACGACCGGATCCCGGAAGGACGTCGGGCGCGGCTGGAAGTACCGGGTCTGGGCGACGTCGGCCAGGGCCAGCAGGCCCGCCGCGGCGGGCGCCGCCTGGGTGAGCACCCCGGAGAAGAAGTGCGGGTGGGCCTGGGGCCCGCTGCTCGTCGTCCCGCCGGAGGTGGACAGGCCCAGAAGCCCCGCGTCCAGCCCGGACGGCCGCGTGTAGGTGTACGACTGCGCGGCGCCGGCCGCCGCTGTGCTGCTCGCCATGCCCGAGAACGTAGGGCGCCCCTCGGACAAATCGCACGATCAAATCATGCGATCAGTCGGTCTGCCCTGGAAAGAGCAGGGAGAGCTCGCGCGGATAGGTGCCGATCACACGCAGTTCGTCGTCGGTCAGCGGCCGGCCCGTCTGGGCGTTGCAGAGCTGGACGAGCTTGAAGGCGAGATCCTCCTCCACTGGCTCGATGCCCAGTCCGTCCATGACGTGCCGGAAGCCGGCCTTGCCGCCGTACTCGCCGGTCAGGACGACGCGTCCGGGACGGGTGTGCCAGTCGTCCGGGAACGGGCCGAGGGTCTCCTCGTCGTACAGTTCGTAGTTGCCGTGGTCCTTGAGCGCGCCGTCCGCGTGGATGCCGGACTCGTGCGCGAACGCGTTCCGTCCCACGCCGACCTGGTTGTAGGGGAGCGGCTGGCCGAAGGCGTAGCTCGCCCACAGCGCGAACCGCCGCGCCCACGACAGGTCGATCGGGTCGCCGATCTCGATGCCGCGCTCCTCCATCCCGAACCCGTGCCGGAACGCGAGGATGGTCGACAGGAGGTCGGCGTTGCCGGAGCGCTCGCCGATGCCGTTCACGCAGGTGTTGATCCACGCGTCCTGGCCCGCCTCCAGGTCGCCGAGGGCGCCGCTGATGGAGTTGGCCACGGCCAGGCCGAGGTCGTTGTGGCAGTGGGTCTCGACGGGCATTCCCACGGCGGACGCCAGCTCGGCGAAGCGCTCCTTGATGCGGTCAGGGGTGTCGCCCCCGATCGTGTCGCAGTACCGGACGCGGTCGGCGCCGGCCTCATTCGCGGCCAGGGCGAACTCCTTGAGGAAGCCGGCGTCGGTGCGGGAGCCGTCCTCGGCGTTGACCCCGACGGTCCGCGCCCCGCCCGCCTTGGCGGCGCGGACGGCCCCGGCCATCTCGCGGACGATCGCCTCCCGGTCCAGCCGGCCCCGGAACTTGTTGGCGATCATGTAGTCGGACGTCGAGATCGACAGGTTGTAGTGGGCGAGGCCCGCGCCGCCCGCCCGCACCCGGACGGCCTTCTCGACGTCCTGCGCGACGCCCCGGCACCAGCCGGAGAGCCGCAGGCCGCCGAACGCGCCCGCCTCCGCCAGCGCGAGCTGCGCCCGCACGTAGGGGACCTCGTGGAACAGGAACGGGAAGCCGATCTCCGACTGCGCCGCGCCGAGCCGTCCCAGGTAGAAGTTGACCATCGTCTTGCCGAACTTGGACAGCCCGGTCCGGGCCGTCTGGACGCCGTCGCGGTTGGTGACGTCCAGGAAGTGAATCTGGGGCATGCCCTCAGATTGACACTGTCGTCTACATGTATCAATATTGACGATAATCAATGTACAAGGGTGGGGAACGTGGACGACGAGCAGGTCGGCGGGTGGATCGACGCGAAGGCGGCCGCCGAGCGGCTCGGTGTGAAGCCCGCCACGCTGTACGCGTACGTGAGCCGCGGCGTGCTGCGCCGCCGGCACGCCGCGGACGGCCGCCGCAGCCTGTTCGACGCCGCGCAGGTGGAGGAGCTGGCCCGGCGCGGGAAGCCGCGCCGCCCGCCCGGCCCGGGGGAGCTCGCGATCGAGTCGGCGATCACCGCGCTCGGTGCCGACCGCCCCTACTACCGGGGCCGCGACGTCCTGGCCATGGCGGAGTCCCGGACCTTCGAGGACGTCGCCGCCTGGCTCTGGACGGGCGACGATGAGGCCGGCGGCGAGCCCTGGCGGCCCCACGAGGACGGCGTCGCGGCGGCCGTCGCCGCCCAGTCGGGCCTGCCCGCCGGCCTGCTCCCGCTCGACCGGCTCCAGCTGATCGTCGCGGCGCTCGCCGCCACCGACCCGCTGCGCCACCACCTCGGCCCCGAGGGCGTCGTCGCGACCGGCCGGGCACTGGTCTCCGGCCTCGTCGAGGCGCTGCCGCCCGCCGCCGGACGGCCGCCGGGCGCGGGCGGCGTCGCCGAGCGGCTCTGGAGCCGGCTGTGCCCGCGCCCGCCCGGGCCGGGCGGCGGCCCGCTGCGCGCGTTCGAGGCCGCCATGATCCTGCTCGCCGACCACGAACTGGCCGCGTCCACGGTCGCCGCGCGGGTCGCCGCGTCCGTACGCGCCGATCCGTACGCGGTCGTCGCGTCCGGGCTCGGCGTGCTGGGCGGCCCGCTGCACGGCGGCGCGTCCTACGGCGCGGAACGGCTGCTCGCCGAGGTCGCGCGCCCGGCGGAGGCGGCCCGGGTGCTGGGGGAGCGGCTGCGCGGCGGGGAGCGCGTCCCCGGGTTCGGGCACGGCGTCTACACCTCGGGGGACGCCCGCTTCACCCTGCTGATGGGCCTCGTCCGCGCCGCGGCGCCCGGGCACGAGCGGCTCGCCGCCGCCGACGCCGTGCTGGCCGAGGCGGAGCGGCGCCGCCTGCCCGCGCCGAACGTCGACTTCGCGCTGGCGGCGCTGGGCGCGGTCGCCGGCCTCGTGCCGGGGGCCGGGGAGGCGCTGTTCGCCGTCGCGCGCACCGCCGGCTGGCTCGCGCACGCGCTGGAGGAGTACGGCGGGCGCCGCCCGCTGCGTCCCCGCGCCGTCTACGTGGGCCCGCCGCCCGCCTGAACCGCACCGCCCGAGCCTGCACGTCTCAGGTACCGCGGGGCCGGGGCCGGGCCTCGCGGAACCGGGGGTAGGCTCGGTGACGTGCGACGGTTCCTCACTCCGGGATGGCTCGGGCTGCACGCGCTCGCGATCGTGCTGTGCGGCGCGTTCCTCGGGTTCGGCTGGTGGCAGTTCGACCGCGCCCAGTCCGGCAACGACCGCAGCTGGGCCTACACGTTCGAATGGCCCCTGTTCGCGATCTTCGTGATCGTGATGTGGGTCAAGATGATCCGGGACGAGCGGGACGGTGTGACCCCCGCGCCGACGGTGATCGAAGAGCCCGCCGAAGCCGCCGTCAAGCGGGAGCTGATCAAGCAGCACGAGGAAGAGGACCCCGCCCTCGCGGCCTACAACCGCTACCTCGCCCGGCTCAACTCCGAGGGCCGCGGCGGCCGCTGACCCCTCGTGCGGGCCCCGCCCCGGGGCGCCCGGCCCGCCGAACGAAAGGTGTGTTCCCGTGGAAGGCGCGGTCACCAGGTACCGGATCCTGGCGCTGATCGTCGGCACGCTCCTGCTGCTGCTGACGGTCGGGATGGTCCTCAAGTACGGTCCGACCGACTCGCCGGAGATGGTGGGCATCGTGTCGCCCGTCCACGGCTTCTTCTACATGGTCTATGTGGCGCTGGCGTTCGACCTGTGGCGGCGCACCGGCTGGCCGCTCGGCAAGATGGTGCTGATCGTCCTCGGCGGCGTCGTGCCGCTGATGACCTTCTTCGTCGAGCACAAGATCGTCCGGGAGGCGCGCGCGCTGCCCGCCGCCGAGCCCGAGGCCGACGCCGAGACCGAGGCGCAGCCGAGCGCCTGATCCGCTCCAGGGGCTGGTGCCGGGCCCTCCCGTCGCCTAACGTTTGACTCAGTCAAACGTTAGGAGGCCGCGACATGGAGGTGACCGCCGAGGACATCGGCACGGTCCGCGCGTTCAACCGCTTCTACACCGGAGTCATCGGGGTGCTCGGCGAGGGGCTCGTCCGCTCGCCCTACTCGCTGACCGAGGCGCGGGTGATCTTCGAGCTGGCCCAGCGGGGCGACGCCGAGGTCCTCGCGCTGCGCCGCGCGCTCGACCTCGACGCCGGGTACCTCAGCCGGATGCTGGCCCGCTTCGAGGCCGACGGGCTGCTCGTGCGCGAGCGCGCCGCAGGCGATGCCCGCCGCCAGATCGCCCGGCTCACCCCGCGCGGCCGCGAGGTGTTCGCCATGCTGGACGAGCGGACCGCCGCCGAGATCCGCGAGCTGCTGGAGGGTCTGCCGCCCGCCGAGCGCGGCCGGCTGCTCGCCGCGATGCGCACCGTCCACGGCATCCTCGGGGACCGCCCGCGCCCGGACGGCGTCGTCCTGCGCCCGCTGCGCCCCGGCGACCTCGGCTGGGTGGTCGAGCGCAACGGCGCACTCTACGACGCCGAGTGCGGGTGGGACCGCACCTACGAGGCGCTCGTCGCCACGGTCGTCGCCGACTACGTGCGCGACCACGACCCGGAGCGCGAGAACGCGTGGATCGCCGAGTCCGGCGGCGTCCGCGTGGGCGCGGTGTTCTGCGTCGAGCGCGCGGAGGACGTCGCGCAGCTGCGGCTGCTGCACGTCGAGCCGGACGCCCGCGGCCTGGGGGTCGGCGCCGCGCTCGTCGACGCGTGCGTCCGCTTCGCCGCCGAGGCCGGCTACGCCGAGATCATGCTGTGGACGACGGCGCTGCAGCGCCCGGCGCACCGCCTCTATCAGCGGGCCGGGTTCGTCCTGGAGGACGAGGAGCCGCCCGTGGAGCGCTTCGGCGACGTCGTCCACGGGCAGGTCTGGCGGAAGAAGCTGTGAGCCGAGCCCGTGGAGGCGCGATGCCTCCACGGGCCCGGATCCGCAGCGATCCCTAACTGCGTCGGCGGCCGGGACGGGGGTCGGACGGAGTTCCGGCCGCCTGTGCACTACCGGCGTACCGCCGGTTCTGCTGGGGGCTGATTCCCACCTCCCTTCCCGCTCTGTGGCCGGGCGGGGGCGTGACGGCCCGACCGGCCTCGGGGGAGGGCGCCGTGCGGCGCCCGGACGTCTCGGACCGGGCCGGCGGCGCGCTGGGACGGGGCGGCCGGCCCGGCCGCCCCGTCCCAG
>NZ_SMJW01000067.1 GCF_004348335.1 Actinomadura bangladeshensis
GCCCAGCCGACGACGCCGCCGGGCCCGGGGGACCCGCCGAGCGCGCCGTCCAACATCTCCGTCACCCCTGGCGCGGGCACGATGCGGGTCGACTTCCAGCCCTCGCAGGGCGACGGCGTCATCGGGTACGTGCTGAAGGACGTCCCGTCCGGCATGACCGCGAGCCCGTCCGCGGTCCAGGGCGCCGGCCCGTTCACGTTCACCGTGAGCGGCGGGGAGTGCGGGCGCGAGTACCAGTTCCGCGTCGCCGTCCGCTACCGGGACGGACGCGGCCGGACCCGCGAGCAGGTGTCGGCGCCCAGCGACCCGGTGCGGCCGTGCGTGACGCCGGGCGCGCCGACCGGCCTCAAGGCGAAGGCCACCGCGGCCGGGACCGAGGTCGCGTGGAGCCCGCCGCCCGGCGGGGGAGCGGTCACCTACAAGCTCGCCTACAGCGGCCCGGTCAGCGGCTCCGTGTCGGGCACGGCCACGTCCGCGACGCTGAGCGGCGTGTACACGAACGGCAACTACACCTTCACCCTCACGGCGACCAACGGCGCCGGGACCGGGTCGGCCGCCACCCTGTCCGCCGCGCTCGCCGGGCCCGCGGTGAGCTACCCGGTGGAGCGCAACGGCAACTCCGACGCCTACATCAGGCCGACGGCCGACGCGAACAGCAGCGGCCAACTCCTCGCGACCATGCACGACAACAACGGCGAGATGGTCGCCGTCCACTGCCAGGAGAAGGGCGCCTACTACCGGCACCCGAACGACGCCAACCTCGCCGGCGACATGTACGCCAAGATCACCTACAAGGGCGCGACCGGCTACGTCATCGGCTACCTGGTCAACACCCCGGGCGACTGGAAGAGCTTCGCCGGGCCGCCCGTCTGGAAGTGCAAGTAGGGCGGCCGGCCGGCCCCGCCGGGCGGCCGCCGGTCAGCCGCGCTTCTGCTGCCCGGCCTTGGTGACGCACGTGCGCTCCGACCAGGCCACGTCCGGTGCGCGCCCCTGGTTGAGGCGCAGCACCGCGCCGACCCGGAAGCAGTAGGCGGTCTTGGGCCGCAGGCCCGGGACGGTCGCCGCGCGCGACCCCGCCGGGACCGTCGTGATCGGCTGCGACCCGGCCGGCTGCCGCTGGACGAGCAGCGGAAGCTCCCGCGCGGCGGGCGGCAGCGCCCAGGCGAGCGCGACCGCCCGGCCGGCGTGCCGGGCGGTGAGCTTGCGCGGGCGCGCCGCCGCGAGCTGCGCGGCCGTCACCGGCTCCGGCTCCGGCGCCGCCGTCTGCGGGGCGGCCGGGGACGGCGGGCCCGCGGCCGGCTTCCCGTCCGCGCCGTCCTCGGCGCCACCGCCGCCGTTCGCGAGCGCGAGCGCCCCGACGCCGAGCGCGAGCCCGCCCACCAGCGCCACACCGGCCGCGACGATCAGCCCCCGGCGCGGCCCGTCCTGCGGCCGGCCGGGCAGCGGCCCGGGCGGGCCCGGCTGCGGCGCGCCCGGCGCGCCGGCGTACGGCACGGGCGGCGCGGTGTGCGGCGTCGTCGGCCCGGTGTGGGGTGTGGTCGGCCCCGTGTGCGGTGTGGTGGGGCCGGTGTGGGGTGTGGTGGGGCCGGTGGCGCCGTGCGCGCCGCTCGCGCGCGAGTCGCCGGTCGTCGGCGCCCACTCCGGGACGAGCGGCGGCCCCGGCAGGCCGGGCGCCGGGCCGGGGGTCACGACGCCGCCGCTGTGGGCCACGTCCGTGGCCGGGAGGCCGAGCTCGGCCTGCGTCCGCTGCAGCGCCCGCGCGAACTCCACGGCGGTGGCGAAGCGCTGCTCGGGCGCCTTCGCCATCGCGCGCGCGATGACGTCCACGACCTGCGGCGGGACGTCCGGCCGGGGGATCGGCGGCGGCGCCTCGTGCAGGATCCGCAGCATCAGCGGCGCGATGCCCTCGCCGGCCGGGCCCTTGAACGCCGGGCGCCCGGCGAGCAGCTGGTACAGCGTCGAGCCGAGCGAGTAGATGTCGGCGCCGACGCCGGGCGGCCGGCCCTCCAGCACCTCGGGCGCCGCGTGGTGCGGGGTGAACGCCTGGGTGTGCGTGGCGTCGAAGGAGTCGACCAGGCGGGCGATGCCGAAGTCGGCGAGCGCCGGCTCCCCGTACCGCGACAGCAGCACGTTCTGCGGCTTGACGTCCCGGTGCAGGACGTCGGTCTCGTGGGTGGCGGCGAGCGCGCCCGCCATCTTCACCCCGATCCGCAGCACGTCCGCGACCGGCAGCGGCCCCTCCCGGGCGAGCCGGTCGGTGAGCGCGCCGTGCTCGAAGTACTCCATCGCGATGTAGGGGCGGCCGCCGCGGGTGGTGCCGGTGTCCAGCACGGTCACGATGTTCGGATGCCCCGACAGCCGCCCGGTGATCTTGCATTCGCGCTGGAACCGGCGCATCGCCGCGGAGTCCACCGTGCCGACCGACAGGACCTTCAGCGCGACCATCCGGTCGAGGCGCTCCTGGTGCGCGCGGTAGACGACGCTGAAGCCGCCCTCGCCGACCTGCTCCAGTACCCGGTAGCCCGGGACGTCCTCGCTCATGGGCCGGGGGCCCCTCTCCGTCGCTCGTCGTGTCCCGGTCGCGGCGGGGGCGCGTGCGTCCGGCCGCGTCGGTTCGACGGGACGCGGCACGGACGGTTCCCGGGGAGGTCAACAGCCTAGTACGGGGACGAATCCGGCGCGGCTCCTCGCGTGAAGACCCGGCGGCGCCCGCCTTCGGTGCTCCCCGCAATCGGAAATGGGATGACATTTCCATCGGGCTGATTAATCGTTGTCCCAATTCCGCGCCGTGCGCCGCCCGCCGCGCTCTAACCTCGGGTTTCGCGACGAAGGAACGGCCCAGAAGGAGTGGCCCGCCGTGACGGAAGATGTCATGACGCAGGCGGAGGCGGAAGCGCCGCCGACGGAATCGGCTTATGTGGACCTTGTCCGTATGGCGTATTTCGTTCTGCCGGGCAGGGGGAAGCGCGTCTACCGGCTGGCGATCGCCCGCCGGATCGTGGACGGCGCCGCACGCGGCGCCCGCGACCGCTCCGCGGCCGGGCACGCCCGCCGGCGCACCCGCGTGCTGCGCCGCGCGCTGCGCCCCTCCCGCCGCCTGCAGATCGGCCTCGGCCCGTGGCTGCGGGCGCTGCCCGCGCGGCTGCCCGACCCCGCGCTCACCGCCGCGCTGTCGCGGCTCGCGCCGCACGTCCGCGCCGCCTACGTGCTCCTGCACATCGAGGGGCTGCCCCGCTACCGGGTCCGCGACCAGCTGATCGACCTCGGCGTGCGCGACCCGTGGTCGGCGATCCGCGCCGCCGAGGCCGTCCGGGTGCCGGTGCCGCGCGGCGCCGACCGGTTCGGGCCGGAGACGCTGCGCCCCGTCCGCAACCGGTCGGTGCTGCCGCTCGCGATCGCCGCCGTCCTCACCGCCGGGCTCGTCGGCGCGCTCGTCGCGACCGAGCACGGCGACGCCCGGGAGGCGTCCGCGCGGGCGCCGCGGCCGGTGTCCGCCGCCCCGGACGCCTGGACGCGCGGCGCCCGCACCCTCGACGCGTGGCCCGCGCGCGGCGACCTCGCCGCCGACCGGGCGTTCGTCCGGCGCGCCGCGGGCGCCTGGGCGGACGCGTCCGGCGGCCGCCGCGGCGGCGGCAGCGCCCAGCTCCTGTACGCGGGCCGCCCGGACGGCACGCCGCTCGCCGTCCTGCGCCGCGGCGACCGGCTGGCCCGCTACACCCCCGGCCGCCTGGACGTGTTCCCGACCGGCACCGGCCCGTCCGCCCCGATCGCCCTCGGCGGCGGGCGCTACCTCCTCGCCCCCTGGGACTCCCGGCCCGAGACCTTCGCGGGGGAGCGGCTGGCCGTGTCCGGCGGCGTGACCGCGCCCGTCCGCGCGGGCACCGGCTGCGGGCGCGGCCCGCTGTTCCACCTCGGCTCCCGGACGGTCGGCGACCTCGGCGGCCCGCGCGCGGCCGTCCTCACCCACCACTCGCCCGCGTGGCGCCCGCGCGCCCAGGAGCCCGAGCGCCTCGGCAAGGAGGGCCGCACGGTCTGGGACCGGCTGGCCTGCGCGACGCCCCGCCCGGCGCGGCCGGTGGCGGAGGCGATGGCGTTCGACTTCTGGTCCGGGAAGCTGCCGCACGGCGGCGGGTCCGCCGACTGGGTGTGCACCCGCCTCACCTACGCGGCCGGCGGGAGCACGGGCCAGGCCACGCTGCTCGGCGCGAAGGCGCGGCCCACGGGCGCCTGCGACCCCGGCCGCCCGGTCAGCGGGACGTGGTGGCGGGCCCCACGGTCGGAGGGTTCCGACCGCTGGTACTACCTGGCCGCCGCCGGGCGCGGCCTCGTCCCGCACGCCGACGGCGTCCGCCGCTCGACCACCCGCAAGCGGCTGCTCGTGGCCACCGGGACCCCGCGCACGCCGGTCGCCCTGACCGCCCGCTGAACCGAGCCCGAGTCAGCGCGCGCTTACCCGAATGGTGCACACTGGGAGGGCACCGAACGAGATTCAGGGAGTCGCAGATGGGCAAGGGGCCGCTGTCCGGAGTACGGGTGGTCGAGCTGGCCGGGATCGGACCCGGCCCGGTCGCCGCGATGCTGCTGGCCGACCTCGGCGCCGACGTGATCCGCGTCGACCGCGCCTCCGCCGTCCGGGAGGGGCAGGTGACCGGCGGCACCGACTTCAGCAACCGCGGCAAGCGGTCGATCGCCGTCGACCTGAAGAGCGAGCGGGGCCGCGAGGTCGTCCTGCGCCTGGCCGAGAAGTCCGATGTCCTCATCGAGGGGTTCCGGCCGGGTGTCACCGAGCGCCTCGGCGTCGGCCCGGACGACTGCCTCGCCCGCAACCCGCGGCTCGTCTACGGCCGGATGACCGGCTGGGGCCAGGAGGGCCCGCTGTCGCACACCGCCGGCCACGACGTCGGCTACATCGCCGTCACCGGCGCGCTGCACGCCATCGGCCGCGCCGGCGGCCCGCCGCAGGTCCCGATGAACCTGCTCGGCGACTTCGCCGGCGGCAGCATGTACCTGATCGTCGGCGTGCTGTCCGCCCTGCTGGAGTCCAAGACCAGCGGGCGCGGCCAGGTCGTCGACGCCGCCATCGTGGACGGCACCGCCCACCTGTCCACCTTCATCCACGGCTTCCTCGCGGGCGGCATGTGGGAGGACCGCCGCGGCGTCAACATGCTCGACACCGGCGCCCCCTGGTACGACGTCTACGAGACCTCCGACGGGCGGCACATGGCCGTCGGCGCCATCGAGCCCCAGTTCTACGCCGAGTTCCTGCGCCTCATCGGCCTGGACGACGAGGACCTCCCGCATCAGCACGACCGCGCCGGCTGGCCCGTCCTCCGCGAGCGCTTCACGGCCGTCTTCAAGACGCGGACCCGCGACGAGTGGACGGACGTCTTCGTCCCCAGCGACGCCTGCGTGGCCCCCGTGCTGTCCATGACCGAGGCCGCCGAGCACCCCTACAACACGGCCCGCGACGTCTTCCCCGACCTGGCCGGGCACCGCCAGCCCGCCCCGGCGCCCCGCTTCTCCCGGACCCCCGGCGAGACCGACGGCGTCCCCGCCCTGCCCGGCGGCCACACCCGCGCCATCCTGGCCGACCTCGGCTTCGACGACGCCGACACCCTCCTGAAGGAAGGCGCCGTCACCCAGGCCTGATTCGACGCATTGTGAATCGGCTGACAATTTCTCCCGAGTAACCGGCGGTCGTCCCACAAGACCGGGTCGGAAAGCGGCCGTACGTTGTGGGCACTTCACCCCGATCATCACGGTGATGAGCGGCCGGGCCCGGCGCCTCGCGCGCGGGTCGCGGCCTCTTTTCGGCGTGCCCTCACGAGGGAGATGCTCATGCGTTTCAGACGACTCCGGGCCTGGGCGGTCACCGCCGCGGCGGCGGCCGCCGTGCTCGGCGCGACCGGCATGATCGCGCCCGCCGCGCACGCCGAGACCAGCCCGGACGGCGCGAACGACTGGAACTGCAAGCCGTCGTTCTGGCATCCGCGGCCGGTCGTGCTCGTGCACGGGACGTTCGAGAACATGGCGTTCAACTGGCAGAAACTCTCCCCGGCGCTGAAGAAGGCCGGATACTGCGTCTACGCCCTCAATTACGGCGGCCCGCAGGACGGTCCCATTCAGGGGATCTATGACATCGCCGACTCGGCCGGGGAACTGTCGGCGTTCGTCGACAAGGTGCTCGCCTCGACCGGGGCGACCAAGGTCGACATGGTCGGGCACTCGCAGGGCGGCATGATGCCCCGGTACTACATGAAGTTCCTGGGCGGGGCGGCGAAGGTCAACAAGCTCGTCGGGCTCGTCCCGTCCAACCACGGCACCAGCCTGGCGGGGCTCGTGCAGCTCGGCAGCCTGCTCGGCATCACCCAGGCGGTGGTGAAGGCCGCGCCGGCCGCGGGCCAGCAGATCACCGACTCCGACTTCCTGAAGAACCTCAACGCGGGCGGCGACACGGTGCCCGGCCCGGCCTACATCGTCCTCGCCACCAAGTACGACGAGGTCGTCACGCCCTACACCTCGGCGTTCCTCAACGGCTCGAACGCGCAGAACGTCCTGCTGCAGGACAAGTGCGCGAACGACACCAACGCGCACGTCGGCATCGCCTTCGACCCGGTGGCGATCAAGTTCGTGCTGAACTCGCTCGACATCTGGGGCCCCTACTGGCCCATCGACTGCGGCAACCCGCTCGGCTGACCCGCCCGCCGAGCCGCGTCCGTTCCACCAAGGTCCACCGGCCTACGTTGACCTGCGGCGTGTTGTTGTTATGAGCGCCTCGGAAGCAACAACACGCCGCAGATCAACGAGGCGGCGGCCCGTCGACGTTCGCACTAGAGGCCGAGGCGCTTGGCGGCGATCTCGTTCATGATCTCGTTGGTGCCGCCGCCGATGCCGAGGATGCGGGCGTCGCGGTAGTGGCGCTCCACCTCCGACTCGCGCATGTAGCCCATGCCGCCGTGCAGCTGGACGGCCTCGTGCACGACGTGCTCGCAGGCGAGGACGGCGGTGTTCTTGGCGTAGGCGGTCTCGGTGAGCACGTCCTCGCCCGCCGCGTACCGCTCGGCGACCGCCCGGGTGTAGGTGCGGGCCACGTCCGTCCGCCGCGCCATCTCGGCGATCTTGTGCCGGACGAGCTGCCGGGACGCGAGCGGGCGGCCGAAGGTGTCCCGCTCCCGGACCCAGCCGAGGGTGAGGTCCAGGCAGCGCTGCGCCGTCGCGTACGCCTGGACCGCGAGGGACAGCCGCTCGGTCACGAAGTTCTGCACGATCTGCAGGAACCCGCTGTTCTCCGCGCCGACCAGGTTCGCCGCCGGCACGCGGACGTCGCTGAACGACAGCTCCGCCGTGTCGGAGCAGAGCCAGCCCATCTTGCGCAGCGGCTCGGACACCGCGAAGCCCGGCGCGCCCTTCTCGATGACCAGGAGGGAGATGCCGTCGAAGCCGGGCCCGCCCGTCCGCACCGCCGTGGTGACGAAGTCCGCGCGCACGCCCGAGGTGATGAACAGCTTGGCGCCGTTGACGACGTAGTGGCCGCCGTCGCGGACGGCGGTGGTGCGGATGCCCGCGACGTCCGAGCCGGTGCCGGGCTCGGTGATGCCGAGCGCGCCGATCATCTCGCCGGCGAGCACCGGCCGGGCGAACCGGTCGATCAGGGCGTCGTCGCCGGAGGCGATGATGTGCGGCAGCGCGATCCCGTGCGTGAACAGCGACGCGACGACGCCGCCGGACCCGCCCGACTGGATGATCTCCTCGGCGACGATCAGCGCGTCGAACAGGTCCCCGCCGGACCCGCCGGCCTGCTCCGGAAACCCGGCGCCGAGCAGCCCCGCCGCGGCCGCCCGCGCGTGCAGGTCACGGGGGAGTTCGCCCGCGTCCTCCCAGTCCGCGAGATGGGGGACGATCTCCCGGGCCGTGAAGTCGCGGACGAGCCGGCGCAGCGCGGCGCGCTCGGGGGTGTGCCAGGGACGCAACGCGCCTCCTCGATGTCAGAACCAGATTCGGAATCTAACAGCAGGCAGGCGCGCGGCCGAGCGAGGGGCGGCGCGTCCGGCCTCGCCCCGGACGCGCCGCCCCCGCCGGGCGGTCAGCCGGCCGCGACCGCGACCGCCTCGGTCCAGAGCCCGAGGGCGTCGTCGATCTGCTCCCCGGTGACGATCAGCGGCGGGATCATCCGGACGACGTTGCCGTGCGCGCCGCAGGTCAGCAGCAGCAGGCCGCGCTCGGTGGCGGCCCGGTGCGCCCGCTGCGCGGCGGCCGCGTCGGGCTCGCCGTCCGGCGTGGTGAACTCGCTGGCCTGCATCAGGCCGAGCCCCCGCACGTCGCCGATCTCCGGGTGGTCGGCGGCGACCTTGCGCAGCCCGTCGTTCAGCCGGGCGCCCTGCCGGGCGGCGTTGCCGACGAGGTCCTCGTCCTGGATGACCTGGAGCGTCGCCAGCGCCGCCGCGCACGCGACGGCGTTGCCGCCGTAGGTGCCGCCCTGCGAGCCGGGCCATGCCTTCTCCATCAGCGCCGTCGGCGCCGCGATCGCCGACAGCGGGAAGCCGCTGGCCAGGCCCTTGGCGGTGATGAGGACGTCGGGGCGCGCGGCCGAGTGCTCGTGGCCCCAGAACCGGCCGGTGCGGCCGTACCCGGTCTGCACCTCGTCCATGATCAGCAGGATGCCGTGCCGGTCGGCGCGCTCGCGCAGCCCCTCCAGGAACGCGGGCGGCGCCGGGATGTAGCCGCCCTCGCCGAGGACGGGCTCGACGACGAACGCCGCGGTGTCGGACGCCGGGCTCGCGGTGACGAGCAGGTAGTCCAGCTCGCGCAGCGCGAACCGGGTCGCCTCCTCCTCCGTCCACCCGTACCGGTAGGCCTGCGGGAACGGCGCGATGGCCGCGCCCGGCATCAGCGGGCCGATGCCCGCGCGGAACTTCGTGCCGGCCGTGGTGAGGGCGGCGGCGCCCATCGTCCGGCCGTGGAAGGAGCCGTGGAAGACGACGATGTTCGGGCGGCCGGTGGCGTGCCGGGCCAGCCGGACGGACGCCTCGACGGCCTCGCTGCCGCTGTTGAGGAAGAACAGCGAGTCCAGGCCGTCCGGCAGGACGTCGCCGAGCGCGTCGACCAGCCGCAGCAGCGGCTCGTGCATGACGGTCGTGTACTGGCCGTGGATGAGCGTGCCGACCTGCTCCCGCGCCGCCTCCACCACCCGCGGGTGGCAGTGGCCGGTGTTGGTGACGCCGATGCCCGCGGTGAAGTCCAGGTGCCGGCGGCCGTCCGTGTCGTAGAGGTACACGCCCTCGCCGCGTTCGGCCAGGACGGGGGTGGCCTGCTTGAGCAGGGGTGACAGCGTAGCCATGCGTGTCCCTCCGGTAGATTGTCGACAATCTGCAATGTAGGCGCCCCTGGGAACCGATGTCCAGGGGCGGTCCCCTTCTAGGCGCGGGAGCTGCTGAGCCGGCGGATGGAGTCGGTCATGTGCTCCTCGATGAGCCCGAGCAGCCGCTCCTCCTCGCCGTCGCCGATCGCGTCGACGAGCCGGCGGTGCTCCTCGACGAGGTCGGACGGCTCGGGGTAGGTGTCCTGCAGCGCGTTCAGGCACATCCGGGTCTCGACCAGCAGGGTGTGCGCCATCCGCTCCAGCCGGGGGCTCCCGGACGAGCTGACCAGCACCTCGTGGAACGCCTGGTCGGCGTCGCTCATCGCGACCCGGTCGCGCTGCCGGGCCGCCTCCACCAGCGCTTCGAGGGCCTCGGTGAGGCGGGCGACCGCCTCACCGCGGTTCCGCTCCATGATCAGCTTGCAGGCCTCGCGCTCGATCGCGAGCCGGGCGAGGTAGACGTCCTCGACGTCCCCCTCGTCCAGCGTGATCACGAACAGCCCGCGGTGCGGCTCGCTGACCAGCAGTCCCTCCTGGACGAGCCGCTGCATCGCCTCGCGCAGCGGGCCGCGGCTGATGCCGAGGCGCGCGGCGAGGTCGGCCTCGCCGAGCTGCGCGCCGGGCTCCAGCGACCCGTACATGATCGCCGAGCGCAGCTCGTCCGAGACGATCTCGACGGTCGACTTGCGGGGGACAGGTTCCAGCTCACCCAAACGGCCCATGCCGCGGGCCCCTTTCGTCATAGCTGCCAGGGATGTCGTCCCCGCTCGGCCGGGACGCCGGCCGGGACGGCGGCGCCGGCGGCGGGGACGGCGGTCGGGGCGCCGGCCGGGACGGCGAACAGCCGGCCCAGCCCGGTGCGCGGCGGGAGCCCCCCGGGGCCGGACGCGAGCCGCAGCCCCTCCCACACGCTCACCTGGTTGGCGGTGAGGACCGGCTTGCCGACCCGCGCCTCCAGCTCGTCGAGCCAGGACACGGTGTGCAGCGCGGTGTCGGGCACCAGCACCGCCTCGGCGTCCGGATGGTCGTTGGCCGCGACGAAGGCGAGCACCTCGTCGCGCCCGAGGGTGCCGACCTCGGCGGCGGTGACGATGCCCCGGCAGGACAGCGCCACCACCTCGATGCCGGCGTGGCCGAGGAAGCCGGCGAACCGCTCGGCGACGTCGGCCGGGTAGGTCGCGGCGACCGCGACCCGGGACAGCCCGAGCGCCCGCGCGGCGTGCACGAACGCGAACGACGTGCTGGACGCCGGCACGCCCGCCGCCTCGCGCACGCCCGCGACCTGCGCGGCGGCGCCGTCCCAGCCGAACACGAAGCTCCCGCTGGTGCAGGCCCACACGGCGGCCCGGACGCCCAGCCCGCGCAGGGTGCGCGCCCCCTCGCCGAGCACGTCGGCGCCGCCGATGTCGAGCAGCGCGTCGACGCGGTGCGCGTCCTCGCGCATGAGCGTGTGCACCACCGGAAGGCTGACCTCGCCCGCGCCCGAACGGTTCAGGGCGCGCTCGATGGCGGGGTAGTCGTCCTCGGCGCTGTAGCCCGGATACAGGAACCCGACGCTCACCGCGTTCTGCCGCATGGTGCCGGCAATCCTACCTTCGCCGATCATGGAGCCCCTTCCCGTCACGCCGCGGTGGTCGGCGCGAGCTGCGCCAGCGACTGCCCGGGACCGGCCGCGGTGCGGCCCATCGCGCGCAGTGCCGAGCACATCGTCACCTGGTTGGCGGTCAGCACCGGCTTGCAGATCATCTGCTCCAGCGGCGCGATGATGTCGTAGGTGGGGACGTTCGTGCAGCTGATGAAGACGGCCTCGGCCTCCGGGGCGTCCACCGTCGACACCGCCGACACGATCTCGCCGTAGCCGACCTTCCAGATGTGGCTGAGCAGCCCCATCCCGACCGACGACACGACCTCGATGCCGTACTCGCCGAGGAACGACACGAGCCGGTCGGTGACCGCGTCTATGTACGGGGTGACGACCGCGATACGTGAGACGTCCAGCAGCCGCAGCGACTCCACCAGCGCGCCCGAGGTGGTGGTCGACACCGGGGCGCCGGCCATCATCATCGACTCGTGCAGCTCCAGCTCGCCCGCCTTGCCGCGGATGAAGCTGCCGGACGCGCAGGCGTAGGCGACGGCGAGCGGCTCGGGCGCGAGGACGTCCCGGGTCGCCTGCCGGACGATCGACTGGTCCGACAGCGCGGACGCCATCTCCACGGTGACCGGGACGGGGACGTACGGGAGCCGGGTCATGAACAGCGACACGTCGTCGGGCGTCCAGCGCCACAGTTCGCGGTCGAGGGCGAAGTCGAACGGCGCGACCACCCCGATGCCGTGCTGGGCCAGCAGCTCGGGGCCGACGACCAGCGTGGGGTCGAATGTCATCTGCGAGGCCACCGCTCTAGGACTCGGCGCGGCTGTAGACCAGGCGCTCGCCGACGCCGCCGGAGCGCCAGACGTCGTTGCACGCCTCGGCCATCCGGTCGAGCCCGTCGACGATCGTCGCGTACACGTTGCCGGGCACCCACCCGACGTCACCGTTGAGCAGCAGGTTGTTGCGTCCGTAGAAGATGGCGAGGTCGATGACGCCGGGCAGCGCGTGGATGTTCTTCTCCTCCTTGAACTTCCGGTCGAGCATGCCGCCGGCGAAGGAGAAGTAGACGACGTCGCCCGGGATGGGGGTGACGGTGGGGTTCTCGAGGCCGACCTCGTCCTCGGAGAACCGTTCGACCATCGTGTAGACCTCGTTGCGGGCGTACTTGGCGTGGTAGGCGTCCCCGCCGAGGGGCAGGGAGTTCCACACCGCCTCGCACGTCCGCGGCGCGTCCTTTTCCAGCAGCTCCGCGACGCATGACACGCCGCGACGCTCCAGTGTGATGGTCATGAGCTTGGACATGCTGGACCTCCCCGTGAACAGGGGTGGGCGAGAGCGTCGCCACCCGAAGGACTCTCATGTTCGTGGGGGAGACCCCCACACCCCCGACGGGGGCTGTTGGAGCGCTCTGGGATCCGTCATGGCCTGTGCATGGGCAACGGTTGCGACGGTCTTGCAGCACATCTCGGAGCGGCGGACCGTGGGCCGCGGTGCACCGCGCTGATTGTTGACAATCCTACGAACGCTTCCTAGCGTGTCAATGCCTTGCCGAGTTGCCTTCTCGTAAACTCCGCACACCCGGAAGTGACGCCGATGGAGCCTGTTCAGCATGCGGCCGGTGGGCCGGTGGACGTGGTGGTCCTGGTGGGCGACGTCCATCCGCGCGGCATGGAGGCGGCCGAGGGCCTCGCGCGGGTGCGCTATGTGACCGGGAAAGACCTGGCAGAGGCCCTGCCCGGCGCCGACGCCGTCTTCATGTGGGACTTCCTGTCGGACGCGCTCGCGGGCGCGTGGCCGGCCGCCGGCGGGCCGGGCTGGGTCCACATCGCGAGCGCAGGCGTGGACCGGCTGCTGTTCCCGGCCCTCGTCGAAGGCCACACGATCGTCACCAATTCGCGAGGAGTCTTCGACGAGCCGATCGCCGAGTACGTCCTCGGGCTGGTGCTCGCCTTCGCCAAGGACCTCCGCACCACCTTCCGGCTGCAGGACGAGCGCCGCTGGCGGCACCGGGAGACCGAGCGGATCACCGGCGCCCGCGCGCTCGTCATCGGCACCGGGCCGATCGGCCGCGCCATCGGCCGCCGCCTCACCGCCGCCGGGCTCGCCGTCACCGGCGCCGGCCGGACCGCCCGCGAGACCGACCCCGACCTCGGCACCGTGCTGCCGATGGAGCGGCTGGACGAGGCGCTCGCCGAGGCCGACTACGTCGTGCTCGCCGCGCCGCTGACCCCGCAGACCCGCGGCATGATCGACGCCGCCGCGCTGGACCGGATGCGCCCGTCCGCGCGGCTGATCAACGTGGGGCGCGGCGGGCTGGTCGCCGAGCCCGACCTCGTCAAGGCGCTGCGCGCCGGCCGGATCGCGGGCGCCGCGCTCGACGTGTTCGAGGACGAGCCGCTGCCGCCGTCCTCCCCCCTCTGGGAGATGCCCGGCGTCGTCGTCTCCCCGCACATGTCCGGGGACGTGGTCGGCTGGCGGGACGAGCTCGTCCGGCTGTTCACCGACAACCTCGGCCGGTACGCGTCGGGCCGCCCGCTGCGCAACGTGGTGGACAAGCGGCTCGGCTATGTCGGGTCCAACCAGAGGGGGTAGCCATGAGCGACGCGGCCGATCTGACCGCCACCGAACTGCTGGCCGGGTACGAGGCGGGGGCGCTCTCCCCGGTCGAGGCCGCCGAGGCCGTCCTCGCCCGCATCGCGCGCGACGATCCGGAGTTCAACGCGTTCTGCCTCGTCGACGAGGAGACCACGCTCGACATGGCCCGCGCGGCGGCGGACCGCCGGGCGCGCGGCACGGTGCTCGGCCCGCTGGACGGCGTTCCCGTCTCCATCAAGGACGTCCTGCTCACCCGCGGCTGGCCCACGCTGCGCGGCTCCACGACCATCGACCCGGCGGGCCCCTGGGACGAGGACTCCCCGGCCGTGGCGCGGCTCCGCGAGCAGGGCGCGGTGTTCGTCGGCAAGACGACCACGCCGGAGTTCGCGTGGAAGGGCGTCACCGACAACCCGCTCACCGGCGTCACCCGCAACCCGTGGGACCCGTCCCGCACGCCGGGCGGGTCGTCCGGCGGCGCGGCGGCGGCCGTCGCGGCGGGCATGGCGCCGCTCGCCCTCGGCACCGACGGCGGCGGCTCGGTGCGCATCCCCGCCGCGTTCACCGGCATCTTCACCATCAAGCCGACCTACGGCCGCATCCCGCACTACCCGGCGAGCCCGTTCGGGACGCTCGCGCACACCGGCCCGATGACGAACACGGTCGCGGACGCGGCGCTGCTCCTCGACGCGGTGTGCGGCGCCGACGGCCGGGACTGGTCGGCGCTGCCGCCGCCGGACGTGCCCTTCGCCGAGGGCGGCGCCGACGACCTGACCGGGCTGCGCGTCGCGTTCAGCCCCGACCTCGGCTTCGCGAAGGTCGACCCGGAGGTCGCGGCGTCGGTCGCCGCCGCCGCGGAGTTCTTCACCGAGCTCGGCGCGAAGGTCGAGCAGGCCGATCCGGGGCTCGGCGGCGACCCCGTCGAGGAGTTCGAGGTCCTGTGGTTCGCGGGCGCCGCCAAGGTCGTCGAGCACCTGTCCCCCGAGGCGCGGGCACGGCTCGACCCGGGCCTGCGGGAGATCTGCGAGCAGGGCGCGCGGTACTCGGCCGTCGAGTACCTCACCGCCACGGCCCGCCGCATGGAGCTCGGGCGCCGCATGGGCCTGTTCCACGAGCGGTACGACCTGCTGCTCACGCCGACGATGCCGATCGCCGCGTTCGAGGCCGGCCGGGAGGCGCCGGAGGGCTCGCCGTCCCCGCGCTGGACGAGCTGGACCCCGTTCACCTACCCGTTCAACATGACCCAGCAGCCGGCCGCGAACCTGCCGTGCGGATTCACCGCGGACGGCCTGCCCATCGGCCTCCAGGTGGTCGGCGCCCGGCACGCCGACGCCCTGGTGATGGCCGCGTGCGCGGCTTACGAGCGGGCCCGTCCGTGGCGTGGCCCCAGGTCACGCTCCCGCGGGGGTCCGGGGGGCGTCCCCCGGAATGACGCGCGGTTCACGGGAAGGTGATGACGGTGCGGCCGTGGTGCTCGCCCCGGTCCATCGCGGAGAGGACGTCCGGCGCCTCGTCCAGCGTGACCGGGGTGACCTCGGGGACGATCCCGTGCGCCACCGCGAAGTCGAGGGTGTCGCGCAGGTCGTGCGGCGACCCGGAGGGCACGCCCAGCACCCGGATCCGGTTCATCACGAGCGCGGCCGGCGGCACGCTCACGTTCTCGGCGCCCATGCCGAGGTAGAGCAGGGCGCCGTCGGGGCGCAGGCCGCCGAACGCGGCGAGCCCGGTCGCGGTGTCGGGCGCGGTGTTGACGACCACGTCCGCGCCGCCCCAGGCCCGCAGGGCCTCGGCCGGGTCCTGCTCGGCGGTCGCGATGAACTCCTCGGCGCCGCCGGCCAGCGCCTGCTTCTCGGCGCGGCGCGACCGGGACACGACGGCGACGCGGGCGCCCATCGCGGCGGCGAACCGGAGCGCCATCGTGCCGACCCCGCCGGTGCCGAGCACCGCGACCCGCGACCCGGCGGTGGCGCCGGCGTGCCGGAGCCCGTTGAACGCGGTGATCCCGGCGCACATCAGCGGCGCGCCGGCCACCGGGTCCAGGCCGTCCGGCAGCGGGGTGACGAACCCGGCCCGGCCGACGAAGTACTCGGCGTAGCCGCCGTCGGTGTTGACGCCGGTGACCTGCTTGGGCGCCCCGGTGCACAGGATCTGGTCGCCGCGGGCGCACTGGTCGCAGTGCCCGCAGGAACCGTGGATCCACCCGGTGCCGACCGGGGTGCCGACCGCCGGCCAGTCGACGCCCTCGCCGAGCGCGGCGACGACGCCGCTGATCTCGTGCCCGGGGACGGCCGGGAACGTCCCGAACGGGTAGTGGCCGCGCAGGTGGTTGACCTCGGAGTAGCACATCCCGCACGCGGAGACCTTGACCAGGATCTCGCCGGGGCCGGGTTCCGGCACCGCGCGGTCGACGATCTCCAGCGGCTTGCCGGCGGCGGACAGAACGGCGCTGCGCATGGGCGCATCCTCTCGTGTTCGGCGGCCCGGACGGACCGCCCGTATCGGCGATATAGCGATTACTATAGTGACGCTACAGCGCTCTGCATAGCGATGTTCGGCAAGTTTCTGTAACATCGATGTTGTGACTGCTCAGAAGGACCTCGACACGCGGGACCGGATCGTCCGCGCGGCCGCCAAGCTGATCACCGAGGCGGACGGCGAACCGGTCTCCACGCGTGCCGTGTGCACCGCCGCAGGAGTCGGGGCCCCGACCCTGTACCACCACTTCGGCGACAAGCGCGGCCTGTTCGACGCCGTCGCCGCGCACGGGTTCGAGCAGTACCTGGCGAGCAAGCGCGCCCAGCAGCCCACCGGCGACCCGGTCGACGACCTGCGCCAGGGCTGGGACCTGCACGTCGAGTTCGGCCGCACGCACCCCGCGTTCTACGCGCTGATGTACGGCACGCCCCGGACGCCGCCCGTCGCCGAAGAGGCGCACCGCATCCTGACCGGGCTGGTGGAGGCGGTGGCCCGCGCCGGGCGGCTCGGCATCTCCGTCGAGGCCGCCGCCCGGATGATCCACGCCGCCGGGGTCGGGGTCGTGCTGGCACTGATCTCCGGCGGGGGCGACGGCGAGCTGTCGGTCCGGACCCGCGAGGCCGTACTGACCGCGATCACCGTCGCGGACGCGGAACCGGCCGGCGGCGGCGTCTCGTCCGCCGCCCGCGCGGTCGCCCTGCGCGCCGCCCTGGCCGCCGACCCGCCCCCGGCGCTCACCGCCACGGAGTCGGCGATGCTCGCCGAATGGCTCGACCGCATCGCCACCATCCCGCGCTGACCACTACTCGCCCTGCTCCAGCTGCTCGCGGCGTTCCCGCTCTGCGCGCTTGTCCGCCTTGCGCCTGCGGCGCTTCACGCCGACGCCGCCCCAGAACGCGAACCCCTTCACCACGACCGTGGGGGAGCCGGGCACGCCGGGGCCGCTCGCCCGCTGGTCGAAGCCGCCCATGATGCCGAGGCCCTTGACGTGCACGGTGATGTCGTCCGGCACGATGATCTCGAAGCCGCCCATGATCGCCAGCGAGCGGATCGTGACCTGGCCCTCGGTGAACCGGGCCTCGCGGAGGTCGATCTTGCCGCCGCCCCAGAAGGCGAACGCCGTGAACGTGCGGGGGACGTTCCAGATGCCGGTGCGGTTGAACCCGCTCATGATCCCGATGCCGAGCTTCCAGGACGGCGCGCCCTCGACCGGCCGCCAGTCCGTCCCGCCGAGCGGCACGGGCGGCGCGGACGTCCCCGCCGCCGGCAGGTCGCGGGTGAGCGGCGCCAGCTCCCCGTACGTCTTCGCCGCGTACACCGCGTCGAGCCGCTCGTCCAGCTCGTCGAGCGTCAGCCGCCCGTCGCCGGCCGCGTCGCGCAGCACCTGCGCGACCCGCTCCCGGTCGGCGTCGGCGGCCCGCATCTCCGGCGCTCCGGGCGTCCCGGCGTGGTCGGGGAGGTTCGTCATGCCCGAAGCCTAAACCGCCCCCGCCCGCCCCGCGACCCGCGCGCGGGCGGGACCGGGTCAGGCCGGTTCGAGGCGGACGACGACGGACTTGGAGGTCGGGGTGTTGCTCACCTCGGCGGTGCTGTCCAGCGGGACGAGGACGTTGGTCTCCGGGAAGTAGGCCGCGGCACAGCCGGGGGCGGTGGGGTAGGAGATGACGCGGAAGGCCGGGGCGCGGCGCTCGGTGCCGTCCGACCATTCGGAGACCAGGTCGACGGTCGCGCCGTCGGCGATGCCGAGGCCCGCCAGGTCGGCGGGGTTGACGAACACGACGCGGCGGCCCGCCTTGACGCCCCGGTAGCGGTCGTCGAGGCCGTAGATGGTGGTGTTGTACTGGTCGTGGCTGCGGACGGTCTGCAGGAGCAGCCGCCCCTCCGGGACCCGCAGGACCTCCAGCGCGTTCACCGTCAGGTTGGCCTTGCCGGTCGCGGTCGGGAACCTGCGCTCGTCGCGGGGCGCGTGCGGGAGGGTGAAGCCGCCGGGCTCGCGGATGCGGGCGTTGTAGTCGTCGAAGCCGGGGACGACGCGGGAGACGTGGTCGCGGATCACGTCGTAGTCGCGCTCCATCGCGTCCCAGCCGATGCCCGAGTCCGCGAGGACGGCCCTCGCCAGCCGGCAGACGATCGACACCTCCGAGAGCAGGTGCCCGGACGCGGGGGCCAGCCGGCCCCGGGAGGCGTGGACCATGCCCATCGAGTCCTCGACGGAGACGAACTGCGGGCCCGAGTCCTGGTCGTCGCGCTCGGTGCGGCCGAGCGTCGGGAGGATCAGCGCCAGCTCGCCGGTCACCGCGTGCGAGCGGTTCAGCTTGGTGGAGACCTGCGCGGTCAGCCGGCAGGTGCGCAGGGCGGCCTCGGTGACGGCCGAGTCGGGGGTGGCGCGGACGAAGTTGCCGCCCATCCCGAGGAAGAGCCGCGCCCTGCCGTCGCGCATGGCGCGGATCGCCTCGACGGTGTCCAGGCCGTGCTCGCGCGGCGGCTCGAAGCCGAACTCGGCGGCGAGGGCGTCCAGGAACGCGGGCTTCGGCTTCTCCCAGATGCCCATCGTCCGGTCGCCCTGCACGTTGGAGTGGCCGCGCACCGGGCACACGCCCGCGCCGGGGCGGCCGATGTTGCCGCGCAGCAGCAGGAAGTTGACGATCTCCCGGATCGTCGGCACCGAGTTGCGGTGCTGGGTGAGGCCCATCGCCCAGCAGACGATGATCCGCTTCGCGGTGAGGACGTCGCCGAGCGTCGCGGCGATCTCGCCGCGGGTCAGTCCGGTCGCCTCCAGGACGTCGTCCCAGTCCAGGCCGAGGACGTGCTCGCGGAACGCCTCGAAGCCGTGGCAGTGGGCGTCGAGGAACTCCCGGTCGACCGCCTCGGGCGCGTCCGACTCCAGCAGCAGGCGGTTGAGCGCCTGGAACAGCGCGAGGTCGCCGTTCAGCCGGATCTGCAGGAACCGGTCGGCGAGCATGGTGCCCTGCCCGGTGACCCCGGACGGGCGCTGCGGGTTCTTGAACCGCATCAGCCCCGCCTCGGGCAGCGGGTTGACGGCGACGATCCGGGCGCCCTCCTTCTTGGCCTTCTCCAGCGCCGAGAGCATCCGCGGGTGGTTCGTCCCCGGGTTCTGGCCGACCACGAAGATCAGGTCGGCCTGGTAGAGGTCCTCCAGCAGCACCGAGCCCTTGCCGATGCCGATCGTCTCGCTCAGCGCCGACCCGGACGACTCGTGGCACATGTTGCTGCAGTCCGGCATGTTGTTGGTGCCGAACGCGCGGACGAACAGCTGGTAGGCGAACGCGGCCTCGTTGCTCGTCCGGCCCGAGGTGTAGAAGACCGCCTCGTCGGGGGAGTCCAGCGCGTTCAGCTCGGACGCGAGCAGCCCGAACGCCTCGTCCCACCCGATCGGCTCGTAGTGCTCGGACCCGGCGCGCTTCACCATCGGCTCGGTGAGCCGGCCCTGCTGCCCGAGCCAGTGGTCGGACCGCTCGCCCAGCTCGGCGACGGTGTGCCGGGCGAAGAACTCCCGCGTGACGCGCCGCGTCGTCGCCTCCTCCGCGACGGCCTTCGCGCCGTTCTCGCAGAACTCGGCGACGTGCCGGTGGTCGCCCTCCGGCCAGGCGCACCCCGGGCAGTCGAACCCCTGCTTCTGGTTGACGCGCAGCAGCGTCAGCGCCGTCCGCCGGACGCCCATCTGCTCGTAGGACCGCCGGAGCGCGGCCGTGACCCCCGGCACGCCCGCCGCCCACGTCTTCGGCTCCGTGACCTCGAGGCCCGAATCGTCGAAGTCACCGGTGGGCGCCTTGCGCGTCATGGGGAACACATCCTCCTGGTCGGCGGTCGTCTCCCCCACACTGTCGCACGAGCACGGCGTTTCAGCCCCTTCCGGATCCGCAGGACGGAAGTGCACGCGATGCGGGCCCGTTACTGGGGCGGGCCCTCCGTCAGGCGCAGCACGGCCTGCATGCGGGCGCCCTGCCGGTCGGTCCATTCGATGCGGACGGTGTCGCCGGGGTGGCGGGCGAACATCAGCGACGTCAGCGTGGACGGGGAGTCGACGGTCTCGTCGCCGAAGGCGACGATGACGCCGCCCACCGGGATGCCGGCGGTCTCGGCGGGCGTGCCGGGCACGACCTCGGCGACGAGCGCGCCGGGGGTGCGGCCGTTGGAGCGGACCTTGACGCCGAGCATGGCCGTCGGCCCGATGTGCACGGTCGAGGACGCCTCGCCGCGCTGGATCCGCCGGGCGATCTCCAGCGCCCGGTCGGACGGGATCGCGTAGCCGCGGTGGTCCTTCTTCGGCTTGGTCCCCTTGGTGGAGAGCCCGGCGGACGCGGCGGTGTTGATGCCGATGACCCGGCCGCCGGTGTTGAGGAGGGGGCCGCCGGAGTCGCCCGGCTTGATCGGCGCGTTCGTCTCGATGAGCCCGGTGAGCCGCTCGGAGGTGCCGCTGTTGTCGTCGCGGGCGGTGACGGCCTGGTCCAGCGCGGTGATCTTCCCGGTGACGACGGACGGCGTGCCGCCCTTGCCGCCCGCGTTGCCGACGGCGGTCACCACGTCGCCGACGCCCGCCTCGGCGGCGGAGGCGAACGTCGCGGTCTTCAGCCGCGCCGCGCCGGTCAGCCGGATCACCGCGATGTCGCCCGCCCGGTCGTAGCCGACGACCTCGGCGGGGTAGCTGCGGCGGTTGTCGGTGTCGGTCCCCTTGATCGTGGTGGCGCCCTTGATCACGTGGTTGTTGGTCAGCACCAGGCCGGTCGCGGTGAGCACGATGCCCGTCCCGGCGGCGCGGGTGCCGTTCAGGTCCTGCTCGGTCTCGATGTTGACGACGCCGGGCCTGCGTCCGCTGGGCTTGCCCTGCTTCTTCGCGGTGGTCTTCACCGGGGGCGGGACGTCCTGCGGCCCGCCGCTCTCCATCACCCGGCAGCCCGGGACGAGCAGGGCCGGCAGCGCGACCAGGAGCATCGGTAGCGCGGCGCGGACACCGCGACGCACGGGGTACTCGCTCACCTCGGTGCCTCCTCCCGCTGATTCCTCCAATGATTCCCGATTCATGGCGAATAGTCCTTGACCCTCTCATAGCTAACGGCTATCTATATAGCTGACCGTTAGGGGGTGTGGCGCGGGCTCGCCGACCCGTCCGGGAAGGAAGAACGTGAGCGTGGAGTACGTCCTGCGGGCCCACGGCCTGCGCAGGCACTACGGGACGGGGCACGCGCTGGTCCGCGCGGTGGACGACGTCGACCTCGGGGTCGCGGCGGGGGAGACCGTCGGGATCATCGGGCCGAGCGGCTGCGGCAAGTCCAGCCTGCTGCACCTGCTGGGCGGGCTCGACCGGCCGGACGAGGGCGAGCTGTGGCTGGGCGACCGGCGGATCGACCGGCTCTCCGAGACCGCGGCGGCCCGGCTGCGGCGCGGCCGCATCGGCTTCGTCTTCCAGGCGTTCCACCTGGTGGACGAGCTGACCGCGCGCGAGAACGTGGAACTGCCCGCGCTGCTCGCCGGGGCGTCCGCGCGCGCCGCCCGCCACCGCGCCATGGACCTGCTGGAGCGGGTCGGCCTGACCGGCCGGGCCGGGCACCTGCCGGCCGCGCTGTCGGGCGGGCAGCGCCAGCGCGTCGCGGTCGCGCGGGCGCTGGTGAACGACCCGATGCTGCTGCTCGCCGACGAGCCGACCGGCAACCTCGACAGCGCCGCGGCCGCGGACGTGCTGCGCCTGTTCGCCGCGCTGCGGGCCGAGGGCCGCACGATCGTCGTCGTCACCCACGACTCCCGCATCGCCGGCACCGCCGACCGGCTGATCACGATGCGGGACGGCGCGTTCGTCGACCAGACCGTCCTGGCGGGGCGCCCCGGCGACCTCGGCTCGCTGGCCGGGCCGCTCTGACATGGGCCGGACGCTGATCGCGCTGAGGCTGGCGCTGCGGGACCTGCGCCGCCGCCCCGCCCAGTCGCTGCTGCTGCTGATCATCATCGCCGCCACCGCCGCGACGCTCACCCTCGGCCTGCTCGTCCGGGGCGCCGCCGACGACCCGTGGGACAGGACCCGCGCCGCCACGGCGGGGCCGGACGCGGTCGCGACCGCCGCGGACACCACCGCGCTGAGGGATCTCGCCCGGGCTCCCGGCGTCGTCGAGGCGGGCACGCCCTACCCGGTGCTGTCCACCACGCTGCGAGCAGGGGGCGCCACGGTCAACGCGGTCGCGCAGGGCCGCGCCACGGCGCCGGACCGCCTCGACCGGCCCTACGTCACCGACGGCCGCTGGACGGCCCCCGGGACGGCGGTGGTCGAGCGCGCCTTCGCCGGCGCGCTGGGCGTCCGCCCCGGCGACCGGATCGTGCTCGGCGGCCGCGCGTTCACGGTCTCCGGCATCGCGGTGACGACGGGCCGCGTGCCGTATCCGTCCGCCTCGCCGGGGCTGGTGTGGGTCACCCGCGCCGATGCCGCCCGCCTGGAGGCGGCCGAGCGGCGGTGGACGATGCCGCTGCGGCTCGCCGACCCGGAGGCCGCCCCCGCCTTCGCGGCGGCGCACCCCGGCGTCCGGTCCGCGCAGGACATGGCCGCCTACGCCACCAGTGAGCTGCGCCTGGCCGACGGTCTGCTGCTCGCCGGGACGTGGGCGCTCGCGATCCTGGCCGGCCTGTGCGTCGCGCTCCTGGTCGGCGGGCGGCTCGCCGAGCAGGGCCGGCGGGTCGGGCTGCTGAAGGCCGCCGGGGCGACCCCCGCGCTCGTCGCCGCCGTGCTGCTGGCCGAGCATCTCGCGGTCGCGCTGGCGGCGGGCGTGCTGGGGCTGCTCGGCGGCTGGGCGGTGTCGCCGGCGCTGACCGCGCCGAACGCGGGCCTGCTCGGCACCGCGACGGCGCCCGCGCCGGGCCCCGGCGTCGTCGCCGCCGTCCTGCTCGCCGCGCTGGCGGTCACCGCCGCGGCGACCGCCGTCCCCGCGCTGCGCGGGGCCCGGATCAGCACGGTGGCGGCCCTCGCCGAACCGGTGCGCGCCCCGCGCCGCTCGCGGCTCGTCGCGCTGTCGGCGGGGCTGCCCGTCCCGCTGCTGCTCGGCGTCCGGGTGGCGGCGCGCCGCCCGCGCCGGACGTGGCTCGCCGCCGCCAGTACGGCCGTCACCGTCGCCATGGTGGTGGCGGCCCTCGCGCTGCACCGGGACGTCGCGCGCAAGGACGCGGGCGCGGCCGGCCCCGACTTCGTGCCCGGCGCCGGGAACCCGGTGACCGAGCGGGTGAGCGAGATCGTCCTCGTGCTGTCGCTCGCGCTGCTCCTGCTGGCGGCCGTCAACGCGATCCTCACCGCCTGGACGACGTCGCTCGACACGGCCCGGCCCGCCGCCCTCACCCGGGCGCTCGGCGCGACGCCGCGCCAGGTCACGGCGGGGCTGTGCGCGGCGCAGCTGCTGCCCGCGGCCGCCGCCGCGCTCGCCGGCGTCCCGCTCGGGCTGCTGGTGCACGCGGCGGCGCTGGCCGCGGCCGGCGGGCACGGCGGCGCAGGCGTTCCGGCGCTCTGGCTCGCCGCGGTCGTCCCCGGGACGCTCGCCGCCGTCGCCGTCCTCACCTTCGTGCCCGTCCGGCGCGCCGCGACCCGGCCGGTCGCGCGGGCGCTCAGCGGGTGAAGTAGCGCCGGGGGTTGTCGACCAGCATCTGGCCGAGCTGCGCGTCGGTGACGCCGGCGGCGCGCAGGGCGGGCAGGACGTCGTCGCTGATGTGCCGGTAGTTCCAGTTCGGCTGCATCGCCGGGACGGTCGCCGGGTCGGGCCCGAACCAGTCGATGAAGCAGCTCGCGTCGTGGCTGAGGACGATCCGGTCGGCGTATCCCCGCTCGCACAGGGACGCGATCGTCGCGACCCGGTTCCCGGTCGGGTTGATGATGTCGAGGCCGAACCGGTCCATGCCGAGGATCGCGCCGGTGTCGGCCAGCTCCATCAGGTAGTCGAGGTCGTTGCTGTCGCCCGCGTGCCCGATGACGACCTTGGTGAGGTCGACGCCCTCCTCGCCGAGGATGTCGACGACCGTCCGGCCCGCGTGGATCGAGCTCTCGGTGTGGACGGTGACCGGGGCGCCCGTCTCCCGGTGCGTCCCGGCGACGGCCCGCAGGATCCGCTCGACGCCCGGGGTGAGGCCGGGCGCGTCCATCGCGCACTTGAGGAACGCGGCCTTGACCCCGGTGTCCGCGATGCCCTCGGTCAGGTCGCGGGTGAAGTGGGCGATCATCGGGTCGGGGCCCTCGTCCAGCATGGTGCCGGGGCCGCGGAAGTGGAACTGGAGCGGGATGTCGTTGTAGGTGTAGATGCCCGTCGCGACGATGATGTTGAGCTCGGGCACCTGCTCGGCGATCCGCCGGATGCGCGGGATGTAGCGGCCGAGCCCCCACACGGTCGGGTCGGCGATCGCGGTGATGCCGCGGTCGACCAGCTCGCGCAGCTTGGCGACGGCGTCGGAGACCTTCTCCTCCTCGTCCCACCAGTCGCCATGGCCGTAGTTCTCGACGTTCTCGGTGCTGAGGATGAAGACGTGCTCGTGCATGAGCGTGCGTCCCAGGACGGTGACGTCGACGGGGCCGCGGACGGTCTCTACTGCGGGCATCGGCTCTCCTCGAGTTTTGCGCCGCCGGTGCATACCGACCAGTCGGTTTCTGGCAAGCTAAGACGCGGGACGCACCCCCGTCAATGCCCGCTCCCCGAGGAGGTGCCCAGGTGACGGACACGGTACCGGTGCCGGAGTCGTCCGCGCCCGTCCGGCAGAGCGCGGTCGAGCGGCGGATCCTGGACGCCGCGCTGCACCTGTTCGCCGAGCGCGGCTTCGACGGGACGTCCGTGCAGGGCATCGTCGAGGCGGCCGAGGTCACCAAGGGCGCCCTGTACCACTACTTCGACTCCAAGGACGACCTCCTCTACGAGATCTACCACTCGCTGATCGCCCGCCAGCTCGCCGACCTCGGCGCGGTGCTGGCGCGCGGGCTGCCGCCGCGCGAGGCCGTCCGCGCGGTGCTCACCGGCCTCATCCTGAGCACCGCCGAGCACATCGACGAGGCGAAGGTGTTCGCCCGCGACAAGGACCGGCTGGACGACGCCCGGATGCGCTCGGTCCGCGCCGACCGCCGCCGCTACCACGTGATGTTCCGCGGCCTCGTCGAGCAGGGCCAGCGGGACGGCGTGTTCAGCACCGCCACGCCCGCCGAGACCGTGACGATCGTGGCGCTCGGCATGGTCAACCAGCTGCCGTCCTGGTACCGCCCGGACGGCCCGAAGACCGCCGCGCGACTCGCCGACGAGGTGGCCGGCTTCGTCCTCGCCGCCCTCGACTAACGCGCCGCCGCCTCGTTGATCTGCGGCGTGTTGTTGCTTCCGGTGCGCTCATAACAACAACACGCCGCAGGTCAACGCAGCGGGTGGAGCTTGGTGGAGACGGCGCCGGCTTCGCGGGGGCGGGTGGCGGTGGCGGTGACCGCCGCGGCGAGCAGGGCGAGCGCGGCGATCGAGACGGCCATCGGGAGGGCGGTGCCCGGGCCGGCGATGCCGGCGAGCGGCGCGGCGGCGCCGCCGAGCGTGAACTGCGCGACGCCGAGCAGGGCGGAGGCGCTCCCGGCGACGCGCGGCGGGCGTCCCGACAGGGCCAGCGCCGTGGCGTTCGGCAGGATCAGGCCCTGCCCCGCCGCGACCAGGAACAGCGCGGGCAGCACCCCGTACAGGCCGGCGTCCGCGGCGACCGCGACGAGCAGGCCGAGCCCGCCCGCGGCCACGATCGCGAGCCCCGCGGCCAGCAGCCGCCGCAGCGGCACCCGGCCGGCGAGCAGGCCGCCCACCTGCCCGGCGCCCACGATCCCGAGCGAGTTGGCGCCGAACGCGAGGCTGAACCCCTGCGGCGACAGGCCGTAGATGTCCTGGAGCACGAACGGCGACCCGGAGATGTAGGTGAACAGCGCGGCGAACGAGAGGCCGATCGTGAGCGCGTAGCCGACGAACGCCCGGTCGCTGAGGAGCGCCTGGAACGTGGCGGCCGTCGCGCGCAGCCCGCCCGTCTCGCGCCGTTCGGGCGGCAGCGTCTCCTTGAGCCCGGCCAGCGAGGCGAGGAACAGCGCCACGCCGATGCCGGCGAGGACGGCGAACACTCCCGGCCACGGCGTCAGCCGCAGCAGCTGCCCGCCCAGCACCGGAGCGAGGATCGGCGCGAGCCCGTTCACGAGCATCAGCACCGAGAAGAACTTGGCCGCCGCGATCCCGTCGTACAGGTCCCGGACGATCGCCCGCGCGATGACGATCCCGGCGGCCCCGGCGGCGCCCTGCACCAGCCGCAGCGCGATGAGCGTCTCCACCGTCGGCGCGGCGGCGCACAGCAGCGACGCGGCGGCGTAGGCGGCGAGCCCGGCCAGCAGCGGCCGGCGCCGGCCGAGCCGGTCGCTCAGCGGCCCGGCCACGGCCTGCCCGATCGCGAGGCCCGCGACGCATCCGGTCAGCGTGAGCTGCGCCTGCACCGCGCCCGTCGACAGGTCGCCGGTGAGCGAGGGCAGCGCCGGCAGGTACATGTCGATCGACAGCGGCGCGACGGCCGTCAGCGCGCCGAGCAGGAGGATCAGTGCCGGCCGCCGGTTCCGCGGCCCGGCGCCCGGGGCGGCCGTCTTCGTCATGCGGTCTCCAGGGACGACGGGCCGCCCGGCCGTGCGGGCACGGCCGGGCGGACTCGGGAGCGGATGGACTCAAACAGTAGTGACCACCTGGTCGTAGCTGAGACGCGGGTTGCGGGGGAACCAGGCGTCCGGGCCGGGCTTGCCGGCGTTCACCACCGCGATCGGCCGGATCCCGCCCCCCGGGAAGAACTCCTTCTCAACGGCGCCGGCGTCGAATCCGGCCATCGGACCGGCCGCGAGGCCGGCGGCGCGGATGCCGAGGATCAGGTAGCCGAGCTGGATCGAGGCGTTGAAATGGGCCATCGCGGCCCGGCCGGGGGAGGCGTGCAGGGCGTCCCGGATGCCCTCCCGGTGCGGGAAGGTGACCGGCAGGTGCTCGTGGAAGTCCTCGTCGGCGCCGACGATCAGCGTCAGCGGCGCGGTCGCGGTCTTGGCGCGGTTGCCCTCGCTCATCAGCGGGACGAGCCGCTCGCGCGCCCGCGGGGAGCGCACGTCGACGATCCGCAGCGGCTGCGCGTTCATCGCGGTCGGCGCCCACTTCACCAGGTCGTAGATCGCGCGGAGCTGCTCCTCGGTGACGGGCTCGGACGTGAACGTGTTCGCGGTCCGGGCCCCGCGGAACAGGACGTCCTGGGCGGCGTCGTCAAGGGTGAGCAGCGGCCGGTGCGCGCGGGTCGTCGTCTCGTGGGTCGTCATCTCGTGCCTCTCGCGAGGAATCAGGTGGTCCGAGAGGTTGAAGCCGGCGACGTTGCGTTATCTTCCATGTCAGGAAGTGTCATCGGTCACACGGCGTCGGTCACACGGCGTCGGTCACCCGGCGTCGGTCACCCGGCCCTAGAACGGGAGGCGTTCGGCCGCGGCGATGACGGCGCCGGTGACGGTCGCGATGGTCAGCGCCGACACCCCGGCCAGCACGGCCCAGCGTCCGACCTGGTAGCCGACGGGCACGCGGCCGGAGCCCCGCCCCCGCACCGGCCAGGGGGCGCGCAGCGGCGCGGTGCCCGGCGGCTCCTGCGGCGCGTCGGTGAGCGGGGCGTCGCCGTTGGACGTCCCGGCGGGGCCGAGCCCGGTCACCCAGCCGAGCAGCTCGGCGACGTCCGCCGGCTCGGTGCCGAGGCCGGAGGCGAAGTACCGGACCTGCGCGGCGACCTGGTCGAGGGTGCGGACGGTGTTGCCGAGGCCGACCCGCCCGAGCCAGTCGCGCAGGTCGGCGTCCTCGCCGAGGCAGCGGCCGACCTCCGTGCGGACCAGCAGGTCGGTCTTGGTGACGACGACGGCGACCCGCTTCTGCCGTCCCTGGTCGGGACGGGACCGCAGGTCGTTCAGCACCCGCTGGAGGGTGTCGGCCGGGTCCTCCTCCGAGGACACCGCGGCGTGGTCGATGAAGTCGCGCTCGTCGCCGGTGAGGGTGCGGCGCAGGTGGGGGAGGGCGAACGGGTCCACGATGAACAGCAGCGCCTCGCTGTGGTCCAGGTAGCGCAGCGACTCGACCTCCGTCGCGCCCGTGTAGTGCTCGCCTGCGGGGTCGAACAGGTAGAGGATGCGCCGCGCGCGCCCCGGGAGCTCGACGTCCACCATGGTCGCCAGGGGCAGCTCAGGTCCGGTCTTGGCGAGCCGCCCGCCGCGCTGGAACTCGCGGATCGCGCCCGCGTACGCCTGCGCGTGCCGCTGCTCGACGAACGCGAGCCGTCCGTGGACGGCGCGGGCCCGCGCGTGCAGCGCCCGGATGCCGAGGACCATGAACGTGGTCTTGCCGGCCGCCGGGCCGCCGACGAAGGGCAGCGGCTCCACGCGGACGCGCCCGATCCGGTCCGGCAGCCGGCCGCCGCAGTGCGGGCAGTACGCGGCCAGCCGGAACCGCCCGAGCGGGACGGTCGTCGGCAGCCGCGCCCCGCAGCGGCACACGTTCCGGAACGCGCCGCCCGCGCCGGGCGCGAGGCGCCGGTGCCGCGCCCCGCAGCCCGGGCACTCGTACTCGGGCAGGCCGATCCGCTCGTAGCAGAACGGGTGCGGGCAGGTCTGGAGGATCCGCCCGTACACCATGAAGCCGCGCTCCACCGCGGCGAGGACCAGCACGCACGCCAGCCACCCCGCGAGCCCGATCGCCGCGACGACCCCGTACAGGACGGTCAGCGCCAGCACGAACACCGACGCGGGGGCGGCGGCGGCGACGATGCCCGCGCACAGCGCCAGCCAGACCGGGAAGACGAAGAACCCCCACGGGCCGCCGAGGAGCGTCCGGGTGAGCCGCACGACGATGCCCCGGGCCGTCCGGTACACCTGCGGGACGACGGTGCGGCTGATCGTCCACCAGTCGCGCCACACCTGGCCGAGCAGGTAGTGCCGGTAGGCGACGTCCGGCGCGGCGACCGGCGACGGGCCCGCCAGGCTGGACGGCGCGAGCGTCCGGCACGCGTGCAGGTAGTAGACGCCGAGCGCGGCGGCCCCGGCGACCACGAGCGTGGCGGCGAACAGCACCGGGAACACGTACATGAACCCGAGCCACATGGCGCCCAGCCAGACGGCGATCAGCAGCAGCACGACGATCGGATGCACGCGCTCACCCCCCGCCCTCGGCGAGCAGGTCGCGGAGCGCGGCCCGCAGTTCGGGGCTGCGCGCCAGGTGCGCGTCGAGCTGCCGGCCGGCGAGCCACCGCCCGGCCGCCGCCCGCGCCCACGCCTCCAGGGACGGCTCGGCGACGCCGCGCGTGCGCAGCCGCAGCACGACCTCGACCAGGTCGTTGCGCTCCCGGACCTCGCGGCCGAGCACCGGGCCGCGTCCGGTCGGCCCGGCGGTCCATGCCTGCGCGACCCGGGCGCGGACCGGCGGCGGGAGGGCCGCCAGCAGCTCCGCCCGGAACTCCGGCGGCCGCCGGGACAGCCTGCGCGCCGCGCCGGCGAACGCCTCGCCGGCGAGCTGCCGGGACGTGCGGCCGGCGTCCGCGATCTCCGCCAGCGCCCGCGCCGCCCGCGGCGGGTCGGCGGTGACGGCGGTCCCGTACGCCTGGACGACGCGGGCGTCCCGCCCGGCCGGCCCGTCCGGCATGATCTCCCGGACCCGCCCGGCCAGCAGCAGCGTCGCCGGGTCCGCCAGGCCCGCGCCGCCGGGGAACGCGAGCCGGGTGAAGGTGCGGGACGGCAGGCCGGCCAGCGCGGGATGCGCGCCGTGCGCGTCCAGGAGGTCGGCGCACTCACCGGCGGACGGCGGCGTGTCCCACACCTCGCGGAGGGCCGCGTCGAGATCGGCGGCGCCGTCCAGCCGCAGCAGTTCGCCCGTGACCGCGATGCGGCGCCCCCGGTGCCGCCGGGCCACCGACGTCAGCACGGTGACCGCGACGCCGGGCACGGCCCTGAGCCGCTCGGCGTGCCGGTACAGCAGGTCGCAGCCGTCCGGTGTGAGCAGGGACGCCCGTCCCGCGGCGAGCCCGGCGATCAGCCCGTCCAGCACCGCGTCCCGCAGCTCCTCGGGGGCGTGCTCGTGCACGGCGAGCGCGAGGTCGAGGCCCATGGACGGGACGCCGGGCACGAGGTCGCGCCACACCCATCCGGGGATGCCGGACCCGTGCCGCGCCAGCAGCTCCGCCGCCGCGCCCTCCTCCCCGGCCGTCACGGTCGCGTCGCCCCGGCACAGCGCGAGCAGCGCGGCGGCGCCCTCCTGCCCGGGGTCGTCCAGCGGCGCCAGCTCGCCGAGGGCGTCGAGGCCGCCGAAGTCGGCGGCGCGCCAGCAGCCGGCGACGGTCCGCGCGAAGCGGCTCGCCCGGCCGTCGGCGCCGCCCTCGCGCAGGTCGAACGCCGACGCGTGCGGGGCGTGGTGCCGCACGGCGGACCAGACCGCGGGCGTCGTGCCGACGAGGCGCTGCGCGGCGCCGTCCGGGTCGGCGGTGTAGGTGACGAACGACAGCCGCGCCGCCGCCGCGACCGGCAGCGAGTACGACACGACCGCGATCCAGCGCGCGATCAGCTCGACGTCGTCGGCGACCAGCACGACCCGCCCGTGGCCGCGCTCCAGCACGCCGGCGACCGCGTCCACCAGCAGGGCGAGCAGCGCGTACGGGTCGTCCGGGCCGGACGCGGCGAGCCAGGCGGCGAGCGCCTCGGGATCGAGCGCGGCGCCGGGCGCCAGCTCGTCCAGCGGGTCGAGCACGGCGCCGGAGGCGGGCAGCGGCGCCCAGTGCGGGGCCCGCCACAGCTCGGCGGGCCGCAGCCCCTCCAGCTCGTCCGGCTCCGCCACCACCGCGTGCGCGAAGAAGTTGCCGAACCGGCCCGAGTAGTCGCGGCCGAGGTAGCGGCAGCGCAGCAGCAGCGGGCGCCCGTCGACCCGGTCGTACAGCAGCGACACCGGGAACAGGCCGAGCTCGGAGTCGTCGGGGGACGGCGGCGCGTCCGGCGGCGGCCGGTACGCCAGGTACGGGGTCACGCCCGCCCGGACGCCGTCCGGCAGCCCCGGGGTCTCCGCGACGAACTGGAACCCGGCCCGGCCGGTCGGCCCGCGCCGCGCGGACGTGTAGTGCAGCTGCCAGGCCACTAGCCGCCCCCGGGGCGGACGCCGTCGAGCATCCCGAACCGGTACAGCAGCCACAGCAGCGGGTCCTCCGCCCGGTACGGCCGGACGCCGCCCGCGCCGACGCGCCCCCGCTCGGGGACGCCGCCGAGCGCCGACAGCCCGAACAGCGCGTGGTCGGCGTACTGCTGGCCGAGGTAGGTGTCGAGCTGCCCCGCCTGCCAGTCGTGCAGCAGCGCGCGGACCTGCTCGTCCACCGCGTCCCTGTCGTCGAGGTCCAGCACGCCCCGCCCGGACCGCGACCGGTGCAGCGCCGACTGCCGCAGCAGCCCCGGCCGCAGCACGTCGATCTTGGTGAGCGCGACCGCGACCGGCACGGGCAGCGGCTCGCCCGGACGGGTCCCGTGCCGCTGCCGCAGCGCCTCGGTCACCCGGGCGATGATGTCGAGCGGCTCGCTGCCGGGGTCCTCGCCGGTACCGCGCGGCCCGGGGACGGTGTCCCGCACGCCCGTCCGCGCGCCGGGCAGCTCCAGCGGGTCGACCAGGAAGATGATCGCGTCGGCGGCCTCCAGGTACCGCAGGTGCAGGTCGGTGGCCTCGCGGCTGCGCAGGTCCTCGCCCGCCGTGTCGAACAGCACCAGCGCCAGCGACTCGTTGCGCGCACGCGCGAAACGGCCCCGCCGCGTCCGCGTCAGCAGGTACACCAGCGGCTCGCGCGGGCCGGTGGCGGCGCTGGCCGTCGTCGGCAGCAGCCGCCGCTCCTCCAGCAGGGGGCGGGCGAAGTCGCGCTTGTAGCGCTCGATCGTCCGGTCGTCGCACGCCACGAGCGAGGCGTCCAGCTCCGTCCCGACCCGGTTCATCAGCTCGTGCAGCAGCACCGCGATGTAGGTGCTCTTGCCCGCGTTCTTGGCCCCGACGAGCGCCACGATGCGCCCCGGCGAGTCGCAGTACGCCGACGGCAGCGGATTGTGGCACTCCGGGCAGGCCCGGTTCCCCGTCGGCAGCCCGCACCCGGGGCAGTCGGCCCGCCCCTTCCGCCCGGACGCGGCGAACACCGGCGGCAGCGACGCGCCCGCCGTCGAGCCCGTGTACCCGGCCAGCCGCTCGTCGAGGACCGGCGCGCAGCCCTGCCGCCGCCCCGCCTGCCCCCGGCACCGGAACAGCACCCGCTGCGGCGCCACCGACGCGAAGCAGTAGGGGCAGGTGATGCCCTGCCTGGACGGCATCCCGGGAATCGCCATCCGGGCCAGCGGCCGCGTCATCGCGTGACCTGGAGCCGGCGGACGGGCGGGTCGCTCAGCTCGACGCCGTCGTCGTCGGCGAAGCAGCGGAGCCAGTACGGCCCGGACGCGTCCGGGACCGCCAGGGACAGCTCGCCGGGCACGGGCACCTGCTCCCACGCGCCGAGCGTGTCGCCGTCGCCGGGGCGGTGCGGCATGACCCGCCCCGCGCGCAGCACCAGCGACAGCCGCGCCACCCGCAGCGGCCGCGACGAGGTGAGCCGGATCGTCAGCGACCGCCGCCACGGCGGCCCCGACCGCAGCACGTCATACCGGACGATCGTGCGCGCCGCGACCACGGCGGTCACCGGCGGACCGGTCACTCGCGCGCCGCCCGCGGTCCCGGCCGCCGCGACCGAGACCTCCACGGAGGCGTCCTCGGGGACGGGCAGCCGGATCCCGCCCTGGGTGTCGTAGGAGGCCCGGGTCACGGCCTGCGTCCTCGGCTCGCCGCCGATCCGGTGGACGAGGTCGACCTCGGCGACGTCCGCGGGCCAGTCGAACCCGACGTGCACGTACGCGCCGCGCCGCTCGGCGACCAGCCGGCGCGGCGGCGGCAGGTTCACGTGCCGGTGGTAGGCGCCGATCGCGGCGGTGCCCTCGGCGACCGTCACCGCGAGCAGCCACCCGCCGGCCCCCGGCCGCACCTCGATCCCGCCCGGGACCGGCGCGCACGCCAGCCGCCGCGTCTCCCGCCGCACCTCCTCCAGCGGGACGAGCGCGCTGCGCGGCCACGGCGGCGGGCCGTCCGACAGCACCAGCTCCACGGCCCCGTGCGCGGGCGGCTCGAACCGGACCCGCACCAGCCCCGGATCGGACGCGCCGGTCTCCGCGCGGACCTCGTAGACGGGCTCGGGCGGCGCGCTGGGCGTGGCCGACGCCCGCACGCCGTCCGTCATGACCTCCCGCCCGGACGCGTCGAGGTAGACGGCCGAGACCAGGTAGTGGTGGGTGCGCCCGTTCGGCACCGGCTCGCGGAACCCGTCCCGCCCCGCCGGCACGGGACGCCCGTCCCGCACGACGACGACCCGCGCCGCCTCGCCCGGACACCGCCACCGTCCGGTGACCTGCCCGTCGCCGGCGACCAGCTCGACATCGGAGGGCTCCGGCCGCACCACCACGGGCCCCGCCACGGCGGGCGCCGCCGCGCCTTCCCCGCGAACCGCGAACACCGCGTAGTACACCGGTACGTTCACGGGCGGCCGCGCGTCCACCGGCCCCGCGACGGGCTCGCCGTCCCGCAGGTCCCGCGGCGCCCGCCCGACCCGCCGCACGAGGTGGTAGCCGATCTCGCCCGCGGGGGACGGCGACCCCTCCCACGACAGCCGCACCGCCGCGCCGTGCCCGCCCGCGCCGGCGGGGTCGACGTC
>NZ_SMJW01000068.1 GCF_004348335.1 Actinomadura bangladeshensis
GGGGAGCGGGCGGTCGCGGCGGCGGGCCTCTTCCTCCAGGAGGAGGCGGAGGGCGCCGGCCCAGCTGCGGCCGCCGGAGGCGACCTCGGCGCGGAGCGCGGGGTCGCGGCGGGTGGCGTGGATGGCGAACTCGGCCTCCAGCAGCGTCCAGCCGGGGTCGCCGATCGTGCGCTCGGCCCACGCCTCGAAGACGGCGAGGCGGTCCTCGTCGGAGCCCTCACCGAGGAAGGCGTCCATGATGGCCTGCACCTGCTCGGCGCGGATGGCCTCGATGACCGTCCGGCACAGCTCGTCCTTCGTGGCGAAGTTGGAGTAGACGGCGCCCTTGGAGAAGGACGCGGCCTCGGCGACCTTCTCCAGCGAGGTGGCGTGATACCCGTCACGCAGGAACAGCCGCCGGGCCGTGGCGAGCAGCAGTTCGCGGGTGCGCGCCTGGCTCTCCGCCCTGGACAGTCGTGCCATTCCGCCATCGTAGGGGCGCCGAAATCCGGATACCGACGGTATCGCCCTGCCGAGACGCGCGTCCAGGGCCATATTGACACCTCGTCCAACTTCTAAATACCGTCGGTATCCCAGGTGGGGGGAGGGACGCCGGGTGAAGCCCGATCATGAGGTGGTCGTCGTCGGCGCCGGGTTCTCCGGGCTGTGCGTCGGCGTGCGGCTGCGGCGCAAGGGCGTGCGCGACTTCGTCATCCTGGACGCGGCGGACGGCGTCGGCGGCGTGTGGCGGCACAACACCTATCCGGGCGTCGCCGTCGACATCCCGTCCACGACCTACTGCTACTCGTTCGAGCCCAACCCGTCCTGGACGCGGGCGTTCGCGCCCGGCGCCGAGGTCCGCGCCTACGCCGAGCACTGCGCCGACAAGTACCGGCTGCGGCCGCACCTGCGCCTCGGCACCGAGGTCGAGCGGGCGGTCTTCGACGAGGACGCCGACGTCTGGCGCGTCCGCACCGGCCGGGGCGAGATCACCGCGCGGTTCCTGGTGGCCGCCGTCGGGCCGCTCGACCAGCCGAAGAACCCGGACATCCCCGGCATCGAGACGTTCGCCGGGACGGTGATCCACACCGCCCGCTGGGACCACGGCCACGACCTGCGCGGCGAGCGTGTCGCGGTGATCGGCACGGGCGCGTCCGGCCTGCAGGTCATCCCGGAGATCGCGCCCCTCGCGGCGCATCTGGACGTCTACCAGCGCACGCCGATCTGGGTGTTCCCGAAGCTCGACTTCACCGTCCCGCGCGGGGTCCGCGCGCTCTTCCGGGCGGTGCCGCCGGTCCAGTCGCTCGCCCGGCTGGTCACCGCGATCGCGTCCGAGGTGATCATGGTGCTGGGCATCGTGCACTACGGCAAGGTGCCGTTCCTGGTGCGGGCGACCGAGATGCTCTGCCGCGCCCATCTGCGCCGCCAGGTGCCCGACCGCCGCCTCCGGCGCGCTCTCACGCCGCGCTACGGGTTCGGCTGCAAGCGGCCGTCGTTCTCCAACCGCTATTTCCCCACGTTCATGCGCGACGACGTCGAACTGGTCACCGACGGCATCGAACGCATCACCGCGCACGCCATCGTGACGCGGGACGGGCGCGAGCGCGACCTCGACACCCTCGTGCTGGCCACGGGATTCAAGACCCTCGAAATCGGCGCGATGCCCGCGTTCCCCGTCGTCGGACTGGACGGCGTCGAACTCGGGGCCTACTGGGACGAGCACCGCTACCAGACCTACGAGGGCGTCGCCTCGCCGCTCGCGCCCAACTTCTGGCTCATGAACGGCCCGTACACGGTCACCGGCGCCTCCTGGTTCTCGATCATCGAGGCGGGCAGCACGCACATCGTGCGCTGCATCGCCGAGGCGCGCCGGCGCCGGGCGGTCCGCATGGTGGTGCGGCGCCGCCCGCACGACGACTTCACCGCCCGGATGCGCGACCGCATGAAGGGCACGATCCTCGCCCAGCCGAGCTGCGCCGGCTCCAATTCCTATTACTTCGACCGGCACGGCGACGCCCCTTACGTCCGCCCGGAGTCCGGCTTCTCCGTGCTGCGCCGCAGCCGGACGTTCGACCTCGACGACTACGAATTCACCGGTTGAAAGGACATTTCCTCATGGCTCTTCTCCGCACCGCGGGCATCGCACTCGCCGCCACCGGCGCGGCGCATTTCGCCGCCCCCAAGGTCTTCGAGCCCATCTCCCGGCTCGCCTTCCCGCACGACACCGACGCCTGGATCAAGCGGAACGGCGCCACCGAACTGGCCCTCGGCGTGGCCCTGACCGTCGACAGGACCCGCAAGGCCGGCCTTGTGGGCACCGCCCTCTACACCGCCTGGCTGGCCGCCCGAACCGCCTCCAACCGCCGCCCCGCCTGAACACCCCGCAGGTTCGGCTCGGACGGCACCCCCTCCAAGCCGAACCCGCCCCGCGGCCGGTGCCGAAGCCTTCTACCGGAAGGCGTCGGCGTTGCGGCGGGCCCAGTCGGTGAAGGGGCGGGGCGCGCGGCCGAGTACCCGCTCGACGTCCGGGCTGAGTCGTAGTTCGGCGGCGTTCGGCTCGCCTAGAACGGCCAGCGTTGTCTCCACGACCGGCTCCGGCATGAACGCGGCCATCCGGGTGTGCGCCTCGGCCCGGGTCAGTTCGACGAACCGCACCGGTTCGCCGAGGGCCGCGCCGATGGCGTCGGCCTGCTGCCGGGGGGTGACGGCCGCCGGCCCGGTCAGCTCGTAGATCCGGCCGGCGTGCTCGTCCTTGCGGAGGGCCATGGCGGCGACCTCCGCGATGTCGGCCGGATCGACGACCGGTATCCCGACGTCGCCGAAGGGCGCGGCGACGGTCCGCTCGGCGCGTACCGACTCCGCCCAGGCGTAGGCGTTGGACGCGAAGCCGCCGGGACGCAGGATCGTCCAGGCCAGGCCCGACTCCCGCACCGCGTCCTCGATGGCGCGCATGACGCCGCCGTGCGAGGGCGACTCCGGCCTGGTCACCACGCCCTGCGAGGACAGCAGCACCACCCGCCGGACCCCCGCGTCCCTCGCCACCTCCAGGACGGCCTTCGGGTCGAGGCCGTGCCCGCCCGCGCCGCCGTCGTGCAGGAACAGCGCCTCGGCGCCGTCGAGGGCGGGCCGCAGCGTCTCCGGCTCGGTCAGGTCCGCCCGCACATGGGCGGTTCCGTCCGGCAGCTCCGCAGGCGCCGACCCCCGCGATACCGCCGTCACCCGCTCCCCGGCCTCCGCCAGGGACCGCACCAGCGGCCGCCCGACGTTTCCGGTCGCACCCGTCACCGTGAACATGATCGACTCCCCTCGTCTCTTGCGATGACGGGGACGCTAACAGCCTGCGTATAGTAGGTACCTAGAAGAAAGTGACTACCTCAGAGGGGTGTGCCGTGGGACGAGCGGCGACCGATGTGACGTCCGATCCCGAGCTGGCCTGCCCGGTCGCCCCGGTCGTCGACATCGTGTTCAGCCGGTGGACGACGCCCATCCTCTGGTCGCTCCAGATGTTCGGCCGCCACCGGTTCGTCGAGCTGGAGCGGCGCATCACGGGCATCACCCCGAAGGTGCTCACCCAGCGCCTGCGCCAGCTCGAGCGCGACGGCCTGATCGTCCGCACGTACCACCCCGAGGTGCCGCCGCGCGTCGAGTACGAGATCAGCGACCTCGGCCGCAGCCTCGGCCCCCTTTTCGCCCACCTGTCCGAGTGGGCCGGCGTCAACCTGGAGCAGGTCGAGCAGGCGAGGCGGCGCTACGACGAATCCGGGGCGCCGCGCGGCTGATCAGGCCAGCTCCTCCTTGAAGCCCTGGCGCCAGGACGGGTAGCGCAGCTCCCAGCCGAGTTCCCGCTTGGCCTTGGCGTTGGAGAAGCCGCGGCCCTCGGTCATCATCATCACCGCCGCGTCCCCGGCGAGGGGCCGGGCCAGCCAGGCGGGGATCCGCATCGGACGCTTCGCTCCCGCGCACTCCGCCAGGTAGGGCAGCCATTCGGCGGCCGGCGCCGGCTCGTCGTCGACGATGGCGAACACGCCCCGCGCCTGCTGCTCCACGGCCAGGACGGTCGCGGCGGCCGCGTCGTCCAGATGGATCCACGAGCAGTGCCCGGCGCCGCCGCCCACGACCGGGAACTGCCGCTTGCGGACGGGCTCGACCAGGACGTCCATGGCGCCCGGCCCGTAGAACCAGCCGTAGCGCAGCACCGCGCCGCCGGCCTTGCCGACCGCATCCTCGACGTGCCTGATCGCCGCCATCCCCGGCTCCGCCGGCGTGCCCGTCATCGGGTCCACCGGGTCCTCCTCGGTCTTCACCCAGCCGCCCCGCCGGATCCCGTTCCACGCGCCGTAGCTCTGCGCGACGACATGGGGGACGCCGCCGGCCTCGGCGGCGGCCAGCAGGTGGTCCGTCCCCTCGGTGCGCAGCCGGTTGGTGCCGGCGAACCACCGGTCCATGTGCTTCATGTCCGCCTTGCCGGCGTGCGCCTCCGAGATCGCCGTCATCTGGTGGACGATCACGTCCGGCCGCGCGGCCGCCACCGCGTCCCCGACCGACGCCGCGTCCAGGCCGTCCATCACGACGCCCTCCGCGCCCAGCCGCTCCAGCACACCGAGCTTGGCCGCGCTCGTCGCGGTGGCCGTCACCTGGTGGCCGCGCTCCACCAGGCGAGGCACCAGCAGCCGTCCCAGCACTCCGCTCCCGCCTGCCACGAAGACCCGCATGACCGTCACCCTCCTGTTCAAGGTCCAGTTGTCACTACGTGCGACGGAACGCGCCGGCCGACTGTGACATCGGCGGCCGCGAGGCACAGGTCACACCAGGGCGGTGTCACAGGCCGCCGGGCCGTCCCGTCATGAGGGTGTAACCGTCCACGGCGAAGGAGAACACGATGGAAGCGCGCCTGAACCTCTTCGCGAGCCCGGTCATGGCCAAGGTGATGAAGCACCTCGTCGCGGCCGGCCACGCGGTCCCGGACTCGACGCTGCCGCTCGCGACGCAGGAGCTGGTGCGGCTCCGCGCCAGCCAGATCAACGGCTGCGCCTTCTGCGTCGACATGCACACCAAGGAGGCCGCGCACGCCGGGGAGACCGCCACCCGCCTCAACCTGGTCGCGACCTGGCGGGAGGCCACGGTGTTCACCGAGGCCGAGCGCGCCGCCCTGGAGCTCGCCGAGCAGGGCACCCGCATCGCCGACGCGGCCGGCGGCGTCCCGGACGAGGTGTGGGCGAACGCCGCCAAGCACTACGACGACGAGCAGCTCGCCGCCCTGGTCGCCGTGATCGCGATCATCAACGCCTTCAACCGCGGGAACGTCATGACCCAGCAGCCCGCCGGCGACTACCGGCCCGGCCAGTTCGCGTAGTCCCCGCCGCCGGGCGGGCCGTGGTCCCGAGGACGGCCCGCCCGGTGCCCGGCCGAGTCAGACCTTGACGCCCTCGTCGATTCCGAGCCGCGGGGGCACGGCCTTCGTCGAGCGGCCGGGGAGCCACCAGTTGGCCTTGCCGCACAGTTCCATCACCGCGGGGACGAGGATCATCCGGACGATGGTGGCGTCGATGAGGACGGCGACGGCCATGCCCAGCCCGCCCTGCTTGACCGCGATGTCCGGGCCGAGCAGGGACGTGGTGAAGACGGCGATCATGATGGCGGCCGCGGCCGTGATGACCTTGGCGGTGCGCGCCAGCCCGCGGGCGACGGCGGCGCGGGTGTCGCCGGTCCGCTCGTACTCCTCGCGGACCCGCGAGATCAGGAAGACCTGGTAGTCCATCGACAGGCCGAACAGGACCGGGAACATCATCATCGGCACCCAGGTCGTGACCGGCATGGTGGCGGGGAAGCCGAGGGCCGTGCCGAGCCATCCCCACTGCACGACCGCGACCACCACGCCGTAGGCAGCGGCGATGGACAGCAGGTTCACGACGGCGGCCTGCAGGGCGATCGTGACCGACCGGACCAGCACGATCAGCAGCACCATGGACATCGCGATGACGGCCCCGATCATCAGCGGCAGGCGCGAGCCGAGGTCGTCGGCGGCGTCGATGGTGCCGGCGTTCGGCCCGCCGATGAGGACGTCTGCGCCGCCGGGCGCGCCGGGCAGCACGTCGTCGCGGAGCTTGTGCACCAGGTCCGCGGTCGCCTCGTCCTGGAAACCGGTCGTGGGGAAGGCCATGAAGGTGGCGGCCCGCCCGTCCGCACTGACCCGGGGCGGCGTGACCTGGGCGATGCCCTCGGTCCCGCCGACGGCGTCGACGACGGGACGCAGGTCGGCGTCCCCGGCGCCGACCTCGGCGGCGAAGATCAGCGGCGCTCCGTAGCCGGGGCCGAAGCCCTCGGCGAGGATCTCGTGCGAGATGTAGCTGCTCCTGTCGTGCGGCTGGACGCTGGCGTCCGGCTGGCTCAGCCGCATCGACAGCATCGGCACGGCCAGCACCAGCAGGCTCGCGCCGGCGAGCACGGCGGAGACGAGCGGCCTGCGCTGCACCACGCCCGCCCAGCGCTCGGCGAGGGTGCGGCGCTCCCCGGCCGGGGCTCCGGCGGACCGGTCCCGGCGGGACGTGCGACGCGGCAGCCGCAGCGAGTTGATCCGGTGCCCGGTGAAGCCCAGGAAGGCGGGCAGCAGCGTCACCGCGGCGATCATCGTGATCAGCACCGTGATCGACGTTGCGATGGCCACCCCGGTCATCAGCCGCTGCCCCATGACGAGCAGCCCCATCAACGCGATCACGACGGTCGTGCCGGCGAACAGGACCGCGCGGCCCGCGGTGGTCACGGCTCCGACCGCGGCGCTCTCCGGGTCGGCGCCGCCGCGGAGGTCGTCCTTGTAGCGCGTCACGATGAACAGCGCGTAGTCGATGCCGACACCGAGCCCGATCATCGCGCCGAAGATCAGCGTGAAGTCCGGCGCGGGGGCCAGGTGCCCCACCAGCTTCGTCAGCGCCAGGCCGCCCGCGATCGCCAGGAGCGCGGTCACGATCGGCAGGCCCATCGCCACCAGGGATCCGAAGGCGATGAACAGGATCACCGCCGCCGCGAGGATGCCCACGCTCTCGGCCGGGCCCTGCGGGGGCGTCTCGGCCTTCTCCGCCATGTAGCCGCCCAGCCCGAGCACGACGCCGTCACCGGAGGCGTCCTTGACCGTGTCCACCAGGGGCTTGACGTCGGCCTTCTCAACATCCGCGTCGCTCAGCGGGATGGTCGTCCGGGCGATGCGGCGGTCCTTCGTCACCAGGTTCTGATCCTGGTACGGCGACACGACGGGCCCGGTGACGGGCGAGTCGGCGAGCGCGGCGATGGTCTTTTCTATCCTCCGCCGGGCGGCGGGGTCGTCGATTCCCTTCTCCGCCTTGATGGCGAGCGTGAGCGTGTCCCCCTGCCTTTCGGGGAAATGCTCTTCGATCAGTGCCTGGGCCTTTGCGGATCCGGAGTCTCCGCCGGAGAAGTCGTTGTCGGGTGCGGCGCCGTAGGTGAAGCCGGTGAACGCGACGGCGAGCACGCCGGCGATCCAGGCCAGGAGGACCAGGCGGCGGCGCCGGTGGCAGAACCGGGCCAGCCGCGCCAGGGCTCCGCCCGCACGGGGGGTCTCGGTCGTCTTCATTTTTTCCCGCGTCCTTCTGGGTCGGCGAAACGGGTCAGGGAATGTGGCCCGATCATTGCCGCCGGACGTGATGCGGGTCGTCCCCTGAACGCAGGCAATTCGCGCTACCGCTGATGCCGCAACCCGTTACCGCGGAAACGGCAGGTGTCGCGGAGGTACTGCGCGCGCAGTAGCCGGCGGCTCGTCTGCGAGCAGGAGTCGCCCGCGGGAGGTCCTGGTTAAGGTGCGCATATGAGGACAGGACTGCGTCGTCTCTGGGCCAGGGGCGGCGACTGGGTGATCGCGGTCTGCGTGGCGGTGGTGCTGCTCGTGACCGCGCTGGCCGAGGACCACCCCGCCACGGACTACGCCGGGCTCGGCTACGCGCTCGTCGCGGCGAGCGGACTCGTGCTGGCGGCCGGCCGGTGGATCCCGCTCATCGTCCTGGCCGCCACCGGGCTGTGCGCGATCGGGTACCAGGCGATCGGATTCGACGTGCCCGCCGTCGCGTACCTGTTCGCGGTGTACGGCGCGTTCCGGGCCGGGTACCGGCTCGTCACCGCCGCGGCGAGCGCGGCCCTGCTGGTGGCGCTCCCGTTCGCGATCATGGCGTCCCCGGTGGACGGCTCGGTCGCCGACGCGTTCACCCGGGCCCGGGGCGTCCTGGAGCTGGCGTGGCTGATCGCCGCCGGCGCCGCCGGGGAGGCGCTGCGGCAGGCCGAGCGGCGGGCGGACGAGGCCGAGCGCACCCGGGAGGAGGCCGCCCGGCTGCGCGCGTCCGAGGAGCGGCTGCACATCGCGCGGGAACTGCACGACTCGCTCACCCACCAGATCTCGATCATCAAGGTGCAGTCCGGGGTCGCCGTCCACCTGGCCCGCAAGCGCGGCGAGCACGTCCCCGAGTCGCTGCTGGCGATCCGGGACGCCGCCCGCGAGGCGAACCGGGAGCTGCGCGCCACCCTGGACACGCTGCGGGACGAGGCCAAGACCCCGCCGCACGGCCTCGACCGCGTCCCCGACCTGGTGGAACGCGCCCGCGGGACGGGCCTGAACACGACGCTCACGATCGCCGGGCAGCGGCATGCCGTGCCGGCCGCCGTCGACCGGACCGCGTACCGGATCGTCCAGGAGGCGCTCACCAACACCGCCCGCCACGCCGCCGCCGAGACGGCGACGATCCGGATCGACTACCGTCCCGGCACGCTCGCCGTGCGCGTCGACGACGACGGCAAGGCCGAGCCCGGCACCGCCCCGGTGCCCGGCACCGGCCTGCTCGGAATGCGGGAGCGCGTCACCGCCCTCGGCGGCCGGCTGCTGGCGGAACCGCGCAGCGAGGGCGGCTTCAGCGTCGAGGCCGAGTTCCCCGTGGGCCGGCCGTCGTGATCCGCGTCCTGCTCGTGGACGACCAGTCGCTCCTGCGCGGCGGGTTCCGGGCGCTGCTCGACGCGGAGGACGACATCGAGGTGGTCGCCGAGGCCGCCAACGGCGCGGAGGCCCTGCCGCTGATCAGGGAGCACCTGCCCGACATCGCGCTCATCGACGTCCAGATGCCGGTCATGGACGGCATCGAGACGACCCGCCGCATCGCCGCCGACCCCGCACTGGCGGGCGTGCGCGTCGTCATCCTGACCAACTACGGCTTCCACGAGTACGTGTTCAACGCGCTGCGCGCCGGCGCCGCCGGGTTCCTGGTCAAGGACATCGAGCCCGACGACCTGCTGCACTCGGTGCGCGTCGCCGCGCGCGGGGACGCGCTGCTCGCGCCGTCCATCACCCGGATGCTGATCAGCCGGTACGTGGAGCAGCCGCTCAACCCGGGCGCCGGCACGGCGCTGAAGGAGCTGACCAACCGCGAGCGCGAGGCCGTGGCCCTCGCCGCGCACGGCCTGTCCAACGACGAGATCGCCGGCCGCATGGTGATCAGCCCGGTGACCGCGAAGACCCACCTCAACCGGGCCATGGTCAAACTCCAGGCCCGCGACCGCGCGCAGCTCGTCGTCCTCGCCTACGAGTCCGGCCTGGTGACTCCCCGGACGCCCTGACCCGCCGGTCCCGGGATGGCAACCGACTGATCGTCCGGATCGTCTCCTTTGTGAGGCCATCGGGGAGCGGTCATGATTCACGGGCATCAGGTCGCGTTCTTTCTGCGGGAGCTCACCTCGCCCGACCCGGCGCGGCGCGCCGCGGCGGTGAAGGGGCTGGGGCACGTCCCCGGGCATGTGCCCGAGCTGGCCGCCGCGACCGATGACGGGTCGCCGGAGGTGCGCGCGGCGGCGGCGCTCGGGCTGGGCCGGCAGGGGGCGGCGGACCAGGGCGGGCGGCTGGTGGCGCTGTGCGCGGACCCGGACGCCGAGGTCCGGCGGCGCGCGGTCAACGCGCTCGTGCGGATCGGCGCGACCGGGCCCGCGGTGGCCGAGGCGTTCGTCCGGCGGGTCGGGGACACCGAGCTGCGCAACCGGGCCGCCGTCCTCGGCTGGCTGCTGCGCTTCGAGGTGCCGGTGCCGGCCGAGTCGCTGATGCCGAAGGGCGACCCGGTGCTGGACGAGATGGCGCACCGGGCCGCACACCGCCTGGTGCGGATGCTGACCGGCGATGCCGAGAACGCGGCCGCCTATCAGGGCGCCCTGTGGAACATCCCCGAGGTGCGCCCCCTGCTGCCGGCGCTGCTCGACGACCCCCAGGGCAAGGTGCGCTCCGTTGCGCTGTATCTCGCCGAGCATTTCGGCGACGTCGATTTCGCGGTCCGCCTGCGGCTGCTGGACGACCCCTGCCCGTCCGTACGCCATGGCGCGGCGATGACGTTCGAACGGCTGGCCGAGCAGCGCAGGCTCACGCCGGCCGAGCAGGACGAGCTGCGTCCCCGCCTCGAACACGCACGGGAGGACCCCGACGACTTGATCCGCCTGTATGCGGCGAGGACTCTGGTGCACCTCGCCCCAAGCAAGTGCTAGGTCCATGTTGGCGCTGCGGCCCGCCGGGCCGTAAAGGGGAAGCCGGACACGGGGTGCACGCGTTCGGGGTCAATGTGCGAAAGAATGGGGTCGGCCACAGCGAGGAGGCGTTTTGAGCGGCGATGCGCGGTTCACCGTGACGCGGACGCTGAGCAAGGACCAGCAGGCCCGGCGTGAGCGGCTGATCGACTCGGCGAGGGAGCTCGCGCTTGCGGGCGGCTATCCGGCCGTCACCATGCACGACGTGGCGGACCGGGCCGGCGTCGCCCGCGCGACCGTCTACCGCTACTTCGCCACCAAGGACCACCTGCTCACCGAGGTCGCGGCGTCCTGGGCGCACCACGTCACCGACGACATCGACGCGCTCGCCGTCGGCGACACGCAGCTGGAGCGGCTCACCGCGCTGCTGGAGCGCATCGTCTACGTGGCGGCGCAGGAGCCGACCCTGACGTCCGCGATCATCCAGGCGGTGACCTCGGACGACTCCAGCGTCGACGACGCCCGTACCGTGCTGTTCCAGTACCTGCGCGACCGGCTCTCCGCGGCGATCGGCGACCCGGTGCCCCAGCGCGAGGACGTCGAGCTCGTCCTCGGGCACATCCTGCTCGCCGCGCTGATCAGCCTGGCCTCGCTGCGGCAGCCGGTCGAGGACGTCGCCACGATGGTCCGCACGTCCGGCCGGCTGGTCCTCGCCGGGGCGCTCTCCGCCGCCACGCCCACCTGACCGGGCCGCTCTCCGCACGTCCGCCGCCGTCGCCGCGGCCGCATTGTCAGTGCGCTTACAAGCGGCGTCCCGCAATGCGTAACCGGTCGTGCAGCCCGCCGGGCCGGGCCTCTGTAGCTTCCCTGGCGGGAGGTGCGATTTCTACGGTGAACACGACCCTTGAGGAGCGCTCGCCGCTGAAGCCCTGGGCCGGGGTGCCGAGCGAGCTCTCCGCGATGTTCCGGCCCCACCTGGAGGCCCTCGCCGAGGAGATGATCGAGGAGATCCTCGCCGGCATCCCCGAGTACTCGCGCCCGCAGGACGAGGAGTACGCGCGGCTCGTCCGGCTCGCCGTCGAGGGCGCGCTCCGCCAGTTCGTCGACCTGATCATGGACCCGGACAGCTCGTGGGAGCCGGTCGCCGCCGTCTACCGGGAGATCGGCTGGGCCGAGGCCCGCGAGGGCCGCAGCCTGGACATCCTGCAGACCTCGCTGCGGCTCGGCGCCCGGGTCGCGTGGCGGCGGCTCGCGTCGGAGTCCGAGCGGTACAACATCTCCCGCCGCACCCTGGCCAGCATCGCCGAGGCGATCTTCGCGTTCCTGGACGAGATCGCCCGCGCCGCCACCGAGGGCTACACCAAGGCCCGCGCGCAGGAGGCCGGCGAGCTGGAGCACCGCCGCCGCCGGCTGCTGGACATGCTGCTCGCCGAGCCGCCCGCCGCCCCGCAGGCCGTCGCCGACCTCGCCCGGCTCGCGCAGTGGCGCGTCCCGCGCACGGTCGCCGCGGTCGTCCTGTACGAGCGGAGCCGGCAGCCGTTCTCGCACCCGTCGCTGCCGCCCGACGTGCTCGCCGACGTCAACCGGCGCGAGCCGTGCCTGCTCGTCCCCGACCCGGAGGGCCCCGGGCGCGGCAGGATGCTGGAAACGGCGCTGCGCGACTGGGTCGCCGCGCTCGGCCCGACCGTCCGCACCGAGGACGCGGCGAAGTCGCTGCGCTGGGCCCGCGAGGCGCTGCCGCTCGCACGGCGCGGCGTCCTGCCGTCCGAGAGGCTGATCCGCTGCGCCGACCACATGCCCGCGCTCGTCGTGTTCAAGGACGAGGAGCTGGTGCGGGCCATCGCCGACCTGCGGCTCGCGCCGCTGAAGAGCGTCCGGCCCCGGCACCGCGAGCGGCTCATGCGGACGCTGCTGTCGTGCCTGCAGAACGGGTTCAACGCGACCGAGGTCGCGAACCGCCTGCACGTGCACCCGCAGACCGTCCGGTACCGGCTGCACCAGCTGGAGGAGCTGTTCGGCGAGCGGCTGTACGACCCGGACACGCGGCTGGAGATGGAGATGGTCCTCACCGTCTGGCTCACCGACCCGCCGGGTGATCAATCAATCGATTGACCGGTGCAGGCGGAAGCACCTACTTTGGGGGCTATGACCAGTAGCGACTCCGGTCGGGAGCGGATCCTGGACGCCGCCACGCGGCTGTTCGCCGCGCTCGGCTACGACGGGACGTCCACCCGGATGATCGCCGAGGCGGCCGGGCTCAACGTCGCGACCGTCGCCTACCACGTCGGCGGCAAGCGCGACCTGTACCTCGCCGTGATGGAACGCGCCCACGAGACCGAACGCGCCGCCCTGGCGCAGGCGCTCGACGAGATCACCCCGGACGCGGAGGGCATCCTCACCCTCCTCGACCGCTACGTCGACTTCTGCCTGTCGCGCCCGGAGATCCCGGCGCTGTGGATGCACCGCTGGCTGTCGGACGCCGCCGACGTCGCCCACCTGGAGGAGCAGTACGTCCGGCCGCTGATGGTGATGGTCGCCGACGCCGCCCGCAAGATCGTCCCCGATGACGTCGATGTCGAGTACGTGGTGTGGACGGTCGTCTGGTGCACCCACGGGTTCGGGGCCGGCGGCGTCCTGGACGCCGACGGGAACCGCCGCGGCGTCGACGACGCGCAGGCCGTCATCCGGTTCCGCCGCCACATGCGCCGCACCGTCGCCCAGGCGATCGGGATCCCCGCGTGACGACGCCGCCCGCCGCGGCGCCGCCCTCCGGGCCGCTGCCCCGCCGGCGGCTGCTCGGCTACGGTGTCGGCTCGGTCGGCACCGGCGTGTTCTCCGCCGTCCCCGGCCTGCTGCTCCTGTACTACCTGACCGACGTCCTCGGCGTCTCCGCGGTGGTCGCGGGGGCCGTCCTCGTCGTCCCCAAGGCGTGGGACGTGCTGCTCAACCCGATCGTCGGCGCCGCCAGCGACCGGGAGGCCGTCCGCACCGGGCGCCGCACCCGGCTGCTGCTGGCCGGCGCCGTCACCCTGCCGTTGCTGTTCGCCGCCATGTTCGCCGTGCCGGCCGATTCGCCGGGGATCGCCGCCGCGTGGGCCGGGTCCGCGTTCCTGCTGGCCGCGAGCGCGTTCGCGTGCTTCCAGGTGCCGTACGTGGCGCTGCCCGCCGAGATCTCCGCCGACCCGTCCGAGCGGGGCCGCGCGATGGCGTGGCGGGTCGTCTGCCTGACGCTCGGCATCCTCGTCGCGGGCGGCGTCGCCCCCGCGCTCACCGCCGCCGCCGGCGGCGGGCGCGGCGGATACGCGCTGATGGGGGCCGTGATCGGGCTCGCGATGGGCGCCGCGATGGTGGCGAGCACGCTGGCGAACCGGTGGATCCCGTCGCGTCCCGGGCCGCGCCCGCTCGGGCTGGCCGCCGCGCTGCGCACCGCGCGCGGCAACCGGCCGTTCTTCATGCTGCTCGGCGCCTACGTCTCGCACACCCTCGCCGTCGCGATCATGCTGGCGGGCGCCCCCTACGTCGCCACCTACCGGCTGGACGACTACGGCCTCACCTCCGCGATGTTCGTGGCGATGGTCGGGCCGAGCGCGTTCGCGGTGCCGGTGTGGCGGTGGCTGTCGCGCAGGTTCGGGCTGGTCGGCTGCTATGCGGCGGCACTCGTGCTGTTCGCCGCGACCGCCGCCGCGCTGTTCCCGCTGATCACGTCCACGGCCGGGGTGCTGGCGTTCAGCGCCCTGATCGGCGTCTGCTACGCGGCCGTCCAGCTGCTGCCGCTGTCGCTGCTGCCGGAGACCGTCCACGCCGACACCGGACGGACCGGGCACGCGCAGTCCGGGGCCTTCACCGGGCTGTGGACGGCCGCCGAGACGGGCGCGATGGCGCTCGGACCGGGGGTGTTCGCGCTGATCCTCGCCGCCTCGTCGTTCAACTCGTCCGATTTCGACACCCCGGTCGTCCAGCCGGGGTCGGCGCTGACCGGGATGTCCGCCGGGTTCACGCTCGTCCCGGCGCTGCTCCTGCTGGTCAGCGTCCCGCTGCTGCTGGCCTACCGCCGGCTCGCCGCCGTCCACCGCCCAACCGAGGAAACACGCGAACATGCCGTTTGACCCCCTGCCCGAAACGGGCCGCCCCGCCGCCGACCTGCTGGCCGAACTCGCCCGGCTGCGGGACGCCGACCTCCCCGTCCGCGGCGGCCAGGTCACCGCCTACGTCTACGACACCGGACGCGCGGCCGTGCACGACCTCGCCGCCACCGCGTTCCACGAGATGCTGGAGGTCAACTGCCTCGACCCGACCGCGTTCCCCAGCATCGTCGCGCTGGAGCGGGCGCTCGTCGGGTTCGTCGCGGACAAGCTCGGCGGCGGCTCGGGCATCTTCAGCAGCGGCGGCACCGAGTCGATCATGCTGGCGGTGAAGGCCGCGCGGGACGCCCACCCGGTCGGGGGACGGCCGCAGATCGTCCTGCCGACGACCGCGCACCCCGCGTTCCACAAGGCCGCGCACTACCTGGGCCTCGAGGTCGTGCACGTGCCGGTCGACGCGGAGTACCGCGCCGACCCCGCCGCGACCGCCGCCGCGATGACGCCCCGCACCGCGCTCGTCGTCGCTTCGGCGCCGTCCTACCCGCACGGGGTCATGGACCCGATCCCGGAGATCGCCGCGCTCGCCGCCTCCGCCGGCGTTCCGTGCCATGTGGACGCGTGCGTCGGCGGCTGGGTCCTGCCCTGGCTGCGCGACGCGGGACGCGACGTCCCGCCGTTCGACCTGTCCGTGCCCGGCGTGACGTCGATCTCCTGCGACCTGCACAAGTACGGGTACTCGCCGAAGGGCGCGTCGGTCGTCCTGTTCGCGGACGAGGCGCACCGCCGGACCGCCTACTTCGCGTCCGCCGAATGGCCCGGATACACCGTCATCAACGCGACCGTGCAGAGCAGCAAGAGCGCCGGACCGCTCGGCGCCGCCTGGGCGACCCTCAACGCCGTCGGCGCACAGGGCTACCGCGACCTCGCGGAGAACGCGATGAAGTCGGCGGAGCGGCTGATCGCGGGCGTCGCGTCCATCCCCGGGCTGCGGGTCGTCGGCGAACCGGTCGCCCCACTGGTCGCCGTCGCCTCGTCCGACCCGTCGCTCGACGTGTTCGTGATCGCCGACGAGGCGCGGCGGCGGGGCTGGTTCTTCCAGCCGCAGCTGTCCTACCAGGGCATTCCGCCGAACCTGCACTTCACGCTGACCGGCGTGTCCGACGTCGACGCGCTCCTCGACGCGCTCGCCGCCGCCACCGAGGCCGCACGGGCCGCCGGGCCCGCCGACGTCCCGTCCGAACTGGTCGACGCGCTCGCCGACCTGGACCTCGACACCCTGGACGACGCGGGTTTCGCCGGGCTCCTCGCCTCCGTCGGCGTGGACCTCGCCGGAGGCGGCGAACCCGAGATGGCCGTGGTCAACGCCATCCTGGACGCGCTGCCGCCCGCCACCCGCGAGGCCCTGCTGATCCGCTTCCTCTCGGCCCTCTACGGCTGACCCCGGCTCAGTTGAGCCGGATGAGGCGCTTCAGGTAGGACGGCTCGTCCAGTGCCCGGCCGAGCTGGAGCGGGACGGTCGCCGCACCGGTCGTGACGGCACCGACCCGCTCCCCGGCCCCGGCCCGGTGCGGCGGGTCGCCCGTGACGCCGACCGGCACGGTCAACCCGGACCAGCCGACCACCGTCACCGGTGCCGCGGCCCGCAGCGGGGTCGTCCCGCCGAGCCCGTCGTCGACCCGCGCCACCAGCGCGCCCTTCGGCGCCAGCGTCACCGCGGTCAGCGCACCCTCGGCCGCGGCGACCAGCCGTCCCGCCGCGTTCACGGCACCCGCCGCGCTCGGCGACCGCTGCCCCATCACCGCCCCGACGAGCAGCGTCGGGACGCCCGCGACGGTCTTGCGCGCCGCGAACACGAAGTTGCCGCCGGCCGCGTCGGTGTACCCGGTCTTGCCGCCGACGACGCCGTGCTGCCCCAGCAGGAAGTTGCCGCCCTCCCGAGCCGCGCCGCCGCTGTCCGGCACGTACGCCCGGTTGCCCACGACCTCCGTGAACGCCGGCACCTTCATCGCCGCCCGCAGCAGCTTGACCTGGTCCTCCGCCGTGCTGACGGTGCCGGAGTCGTAGCCGCTCGGGTCGGTGTAGTGCGTGCTGGTCATGCCGAGCTCCGCCGCCGTCGCGTTCATCTTCGCGACGAACGCCCGCTCGTCCCCGGCGTCCCAGCGCGCCAGCTCGTGCGCGACGTCGTTCGCCGAGATGATCAGCAGCGCCTCCAGCGCCTTGCGCTGCGTCAGCCGCTGGTTCGCGGTGACGCCGAGCAGCGACTCCTCCCGCTTCCTGCGCATCGGGATCTGCGCCGCCGCCTCCGGCGACACCGTCAGCACCGGCCCCGGCTCGCCCGGCTTCAGCGGATGGTCGCGCAGATACACGTACGCGGTCATCACCTTCGCGACACTCGCCGTGGGAGTCGGCGCCGCCCCGCCGGACGACCCCATCATCCCGAGGCCCTCCACGTACACGGCGGACTGCCCCGCCGCGGGCCACGGCAACGCCGGCGCCTGCCCCGGGAACGCGTGACCGGACGCCAGGGCCAACTCGATCGCCGGCGCCGGCACGGGCCTGATCAGCTGCCCGGTGACGACCCCGCCGACCAGCACGAGCGCCGCCACCAGCACGATGAGCCAGCGCCGCCCCCGCCTGCCCTTCTTCTGCGCGGGCGGCTCCGCGGGCTCCACCGGCGGCCGCGGGGGCGCCTGCTGCGCACCCCCGTCCCAGGGCACACTCCACTGCCCCGACGACCGAGCCGCCGGATACTCCCCGGACGCACCGGGCAGCCGCTCGACCCGAGTAACGGCAGCTTCCTGCCCGGCCCACACGTCCCGAGGCGCACCCCCCTGAGGCCGCTCCCGCACAGGCGTACCGGCAGCCTCCTGCGCCGCCGCATCCCGCCAGGCCTCACGCCGCGCAACGTCCTGGCCCCGCCCCCGCACGGGCGTCTCGCCGGACTCGCGCGGGTGCCGGGCCTCGCGCGGTGGCCCGTACCGCGGTTGCTCCCGCGTCGGCGTGCCGGCGGCGTCCTGCGGTGGCGCGGCCCGCCACGCCTCCCGCTGCGCGCCATCGTGCGGCCGCCCCCGCACGGGCGTCCCGCCCGCCTGCTGCGGCGGCCGGCCCCCGCGCGGTGCCGGCTGTTGCGGGTGTTCCCGCACCGGCGTCCCGCCCGAGTTCTGCGGGGGCCGGCCTTCCCGCGGTGTCGGCTGCTGCGGTTGTTCGCGTGCCGGCGTGCCGGTCGCGTTCTGCGGTGGTGCGGCCCGTCGCGGCTCTCGCTGGGCGCTGTCGTGAGGTTGGTGCCGGACGGGTGTCTCGGCGGAGTCCTGCGTGGGGCGGGCCTCACGCGGTGCTGCCTCTTGCGGCCGTTGCCGTGCCGTTTCGGGTGCGTCGGTCGTGGATGCGGCGGGTTGGGGTTCGCGCGGGGGTGATTGGTGCGAGCGCTCTTGTGTTGGCTCGTCGGTTTCTGGTGGTGTGCTCGCCGGGCTCTGGGCCTCGGTTTGCGGCTCTTGGGGGGACGGCCGCTTGGCGTGCCTGCCCACGGATGGACGCCGGTGCGATTCGCGCGTCGGTCGGCTGCCCTGTTCTGCGGGTGGCGAGGGGTCCGGCGCGGGCTCCTCTGGACGGTCGGGGCGAGGCGTGGGCTGTGTCGGCTGGGTGCTCGGGTGCGGCTGGGCGGCTGCGGACCCCGCCGGGGCGGGCGTGGCCTCGTCGGGGCGGTCCTGCGGTGCCTCGTCCTTCGGTTCGTCTTGCGGTTCGGGTGCGTCCTCCGCGTCCTCGGCCTCCTCGGTGGCGGGCGGGGTGAACTGGACGTACCAGGTGCTCTTCGGGGCGGCCGGCTCATCGTCCGCGGGGCGGCGGATCGCCATGTCCGGGCGGGTCAGGTCGACCTTCGCGGGGACGCGGAACTCGGTGGTCGCCGTGCGAGAGGCATCGTGGTCGTCCTCGGTGGAGGTGTCCGATTCCCGCTCGGCTTCGTCGTCCACGTCCCCGACCCTCCTCGACTCGACCCTGGACAGGCAGGCGGAGCGGTCCCCCCGACAACCCCGTGCATAGTGAAGGATGCGCAGTTTATCGAGAAGGTTCGCGTCGATCCGCATGAGCGGACGACGTGTCCCGGACCGAGCGTGAACCCGAACGGGCCGTTGTGGAGATACAGAGCCGACAACGTCCCCCCACGGGAAGGCTCGGTGCGCATGCCATGGTGGCCGCGATGACCGTACCTCCGACGACTCAGGACGGCGACGCCTCGCTCATCGAGGGCTCGCTCGCCGATCCCGAGGCGTTCGCCGCCCTGTTCGACCGCTATTCCGCGATGCTGTACCGCTACGTGTCGCGCAGGCTCGGACCGGAGGCCGCGGAGGACGTCGTGGGGGAGACGTTCCTCGTCGCGTTCAGCAAGCGGCACCGCTACGACCTGGCGCAGCGGGACGCGCGGCCGTGGCTGTTCGGCATCGCCACGAAGCTGGTCGCGCGGCACCACCGGGCCGAGGCCGCCCGCTACCGGGCGCTGCGGCGCAGCCCCGTGGACGGTCCGGTGGAGGGGCCGGCCGACCGGGTCGCGGCGGACGTGACCGCGTCGGCGGCGCGTCCCGCCCTGGCGGAGGCGCTGTCGGGGCTGCCGCGGAGGGACCGGGACGTCCTGCTGCTGGTGGCGTGGGGCGATCTGGCCTACGAGGAGGTGGCGCGGGCGCTCGGCATACCGGTCGGCACCGTCCGCTCCCGCCTGAACCGCGCCCGGCGCAAGGTGCGCGCCGCGCTGGGCGACACCGACCCGACGCGTGAGGAGGCGTGAGCGTGGACGACCTGGACCTGATCCGTGACCTCGGCCGCAGCCTGGAGCACCAGCCGCCCGCCTCGCTCGGCCGGCAGCGGAACCGGCTGCTGGACGCGGCCAGGCGGCGCCGCCGCGGCCCCGGGCGGTGGACGCTGCTCGGCGTGGTCGCGGCCGTGACGGCGGCGGCGATCCTCGTCCCGGCGACGATCTTCCACGGGCGGGACGCGGCGCCGGTGGCGACGAGGACGACCGCGCCCGCGACGGGGGCGGCCTTCAACGTGCTGGTCCTCGGGGCGGACGCGCGGATCGACGGCTATCCGCCGCGGTCGGACACGATGATCCTGGTGCACGTCCCGGCCGACCGGCAGCGCGTCCAGGCGGTGAGCGTCCCGCGCGACTCGCTCGTGCCGATCCCCGCATGCCGGGTCGGGGGGAAGACCGTCCCGGCGCGGGTGGGGCTGATCAATTCGGTGTTCCCGATGGCGGGCGTCTCCTGTGTGGTGAAGACCGTGGAGGCGCTGACCAATGTCCGGATCGACCGGACCGTCGTGATCGATTTCACCGGCTTCCGGCGGATGGTGGACGCGGTCGGCGGTGTCCCGGTGCGGCTGCCCGTGTCGGTCGCCGACCAGAAAGCCGGGCTGAGGCTGTCGGCGGGCAAGCACCGGCTGGACGGGCGGCAGGCGCTCGCCTACGTCCGGCTCCGGCACGGGCTCGGGGACGGCTCCGACCTGGCGCGCGTCAAGCGGCAGCAGCAGTTCCTGGTGGCGTTCATGCGCGAGGTCAAAGCGCGGATGGACGGGAACCCCGTGTGGTCGGCGAAGTTCCTCGCCGCGGCGGTCGGGTCGGTCGAGACCACCCCGAGGATGGGCGTCGGCGAACTGCGGGCCCTCGTCAGCGCCTTCGGGAAGGGCGGATCGGTCAGGTTCGACACGGTCCCGGTGCGTCCCGCGCGGCAGGATCCGAACCGCGTGGAGTGGGATCCGCGCAGGACGGAGCGGATGTTCGCCGCGTTCAGGACGCCGTGAGTGATCCCGTTTTCGTCGGGTAGGGGCGGAATCATCCCGGGCCACAGGAACGGTTCACGAGGCTCAAGGAGTGAGCATCACATGGCCATGAAGATCCGCGAAATCATGACCGGCTCGCCGACGTCGGTGTCGCCGGAACTCGACCTCGTCACGGTGGCGCGGGCGATGCGGGACGAGGACATCGGCGCCGTGCTGGTCGCGGACGGCGACGACCTGAAGGGCGTCGTCACCGACCGCGACCTGGTCATCCGCGGGCTCGCCGCCGGCGGCGACCCGACCCAGGCGAAGATCGGCGGCATCGCCAGCAGCGTGACCGCGACCGTCGGCCCGGACGACACCCTCGACAAGGCCGCGCAGATCATGCGCGAGCGGGCGGTGCGGCGGCTCCCGGTCATGGAGGGCGGCCGCCCGGTGGGCATCGTGTCCATCGGGGACATCGCGATCGAGAAGGACTCGGAGTCGGCGCTCGCGGACATCAGCGCCGCGCGTCCCAACGCGTCAACTACTCGGCCCTGAGGGGACCGAGCTTGCCGTTCGGTCCTTGGGCTTTGTTCACGCTCCCGACTGCCCGCTACGGGTGGGCGGTCACGGGTCGCATCCACCGGCCCCGCGCTGGGCGGGGGCGGGTTGGGGCATGTTGACGAATACCCACGCCGAGCGTGCGCGGTCGCGTACGTTGACCCCGGCGACGACGTCGGCAGGCCCAGCGAGACCGCACCGGCGACATGTGAAGTGGTCCCGCGTTGGACGGTTGTCCCTGGCGGTGTGTCCGCAGCGCGGGCAGCGCTGCGAGGTGTAGGCCGGATCCACCTCGGGCCAGGAGGACAGGCGTGCCCGCTGGTCGCGTGGAACCGTGACCCGTCCGCGGATCCCACTCAGGTCTTCGAGTGCGATACCGCGTCCGGTGCGTGCCGCGACGGCGACGACCTGCTTGGCGATCGTGTGGTTGACGTGCCGGGCGTGCCGGGCCTCCCGGCGCGCCCGCTTCTTCAGCAGCCTGGCCGCTGACCGGGTGCGTTTGGCTTGGAGTTCGGCGCGTTTGCGGGCCTGCCACCGCCGGTACCGGCCCAACCGGCGGCCCTGGTGGTTGTCGCCGTCGGAGGTGGTGGCCAGGTTGACGATGCCGCGGTCCACTCCCACCCAGTCCACCGGCTCGTACACCGGGGGTTCGGGGACCTCGCAGGTGGCGAGCAGAAACCACTTCCCGTCCCGGTGGACCAGGTCCGATTCGCCCTTGCGGTGCGCGGTCAGCATCTTGGCCTGGTCGGGGGAGCAGGCGAACCGCAGGTTCCTGCACCGCCCGGCGACCGTCCAGATGCTGACGGTGCCCGCGTCCAGCTGCCATGACAGGCACCGGTCGTCGTAGGTGTGCGCGGCGTCGGGGCGGAAGGCGATGGGTTTTGCTTCGGCTTTGCGGCGACGCTTGGAGGCCGGGCCGCCGAGGCGGCCGTTGCGGATGTTGCCGCGCAGGGTGGTGTAGGCGTCCACGACCCGTTTGATCACGTGCTGGGCGGCCTGAGCTCCGAGCCCGCCGGCCTTGAGGTCGCCATAGCACAAGGTCCGCAGGGGGAGTTCGCGGCCGCGGAGCCCGAACCGGGCGAACGCGACGGTCGAGACGTGGTTGGCGGCGGTGTTGACATGGTGGAGGGTGTCGGTCAGCGCCGCCGCCTGCTCGGGCGTCGGCAGCAGCTTGACCTGCACCACCAGTTTCACAGTCCGTGACTATATCATTACGCAACCGTGGTGGCCCGGGACGGGACCGGGCCGCGTCGGCGCGTGGCGTACAAGAGAAGCGATTCCTCCCGGCCCTGAAGGACCGGGGTTCCTTGCTAGAAACACGCTGAAGCCCAGGGGGTTCACGTGAGCGGCAGCGCAGACAGCAGCCGCTCCAGTTCCTCCTCGGTGTTGTAGTAGTGCACGGAGGCCCGCACGGCCGCTGGACGGGCGCGCGGGTCGTACCCGTGTGAGGCGGGGTTCGTGACGTTGATGTTGACGCCGTGTTCCCTTGCGGCGTGCTTGACAGCGGTGGGGTCGTGGCCGTCCACGGTGAACGTGACGATCCCGGACGGCCGTGCCCCCCTGTCGAGGACGGTGACGCCAGGTCGGGCGGCCAATTCCTCACGCAGCTTGGCGGCGAGTTCGGTCACGCGTGTCTCAATGTCGGCCATCCCCAGGTCCGCCGCATAGTCGGCGGCGACGCCCAGGCCGATCTGGCCCGCGACATACCGCTCCCATGTCTCGAAGCGCTGGGCGGTGTCGCGCATCTCGAATCCGCCCGGCGCCTTCCAGGTGGCGGCCTGGAGGTCGAGGAACGGCGGGACGAGCGTCTGCACGATCTCACGGCGGACGTACAGGAACCCGGTGCCGCGCGGGCCGCGCAGGTACTTGCGACCGGTCGCCGACAGCATGTCGCAGCCGATCTCGTCCACATCGACGGCGATCTGGCCGACCGACTGGCACGCGTCCAGGAGATAGAGGACGCCGTGCTCACGGCACAGCCGACCGACCTCCGCCGCCGGGTTCACGAGCCCGTTCTGGGTGGGGACGTGGTTGAGCGACACCAGGCGGACATCGCCTTTGACGAGTTCGGCCTCCAGCGCCTCCAGTGAGAGTGTGCCGTCGGCCCCGTCCGGGACGACGTCCACCTTCGCACCCTTGGCCTCCGCCACCTGCTGGTAGGCGATCGTGTTGCTGGAGTACTCGCTGGTCGTCGTCAGGATGCGGTCGCCGTCCGCGAAGGGGATCGAGTAGAACGCCATGTCCCACGCACGGGTGGCGTTCTCCACGTAGGCGATCTCGTCTGCGCGCGCGCCGATGAGCCTTGCCACGGCGCCATAGAAGTGCTGGACGGCCGCGTCGCTCTGCTCGGCCGCCTCGTACGCGCCGATCGTCGACTCCAGTGCGAAATGCCCGTTGACGGCGTCGATGACCGGACGGGGCGGCAGCGCCGCGCCCGCGTTGTTGAGATGGGCCACCGTCGCGCAGCCGGGGGTGTCGCTCCGGAGCCTCTCGATATCCACAGGTGCCCGTCCCTCCGGGGAATGTCGTACCCGTGCGCCAGGCTGGTCACGGTGCCGACGGCTTGACCTCAACCATTCTTGAGGTCTCATGCTTGCCATTCCAGGCTAACGATCACCAGGGGACCTCATGGACATGGAAGTCACGGCGTGGATGTCGCTGCACCACGCCATGAACGCGAGGGACAGCAGACCCTTCTCCAAGGCGACACTCCGCCGCATCGGCGCGTTCGCCCGCCCGCATCGGCGCCCGCTGGTCGCGTTCCTCCTGCTCAGCGTGGTGATGGCGGTCATCGCCGTCGCGACGCCCGTGCTCGCCGGGTGGGTTGTCAACGCGATCGTCGACCACGCCGCGACGTCCACCGTCGTCTGGCTGGCCGTGGTCATCGCCGTCCTCGCCGTCGCCGAGGGCGGCCTCGGCCTCGCCAACCGGTGGCTGTCGGCCCGCATCGGCGAGGGGCTGATCCTCGACCTGCGCACCGCCGTGTTCGACCACGTCCAGCGCATGCCCGTCGCCTTCTTCACCCGGACCCGCACCGGCGCCCTGGTCAGCCGGCTCAACAACGACGTGATCGGCGCCCAGCGCGCCTTCAGCGACACCCTCTCCGGCGTGGTCAGCAACATCGTCACGGTGCTGCTCACCTTCGCCGTGATGGTCCGCATCTCCTGGCAGATCACCCTGCTCGCGCTGCTCCTGCTGCCCGTCTTCGTCCTTCCGGCCCGCCGGATGGGCGCCCGCCTCGCCCGCCTCGAACGCGAGGCCGCCGCGCACGACGCCGCGATGAGCACGCAGATGACCGAGCGCTTCTCCGCCCCCGGCGCGACGCTGGTGAAGCTTTTCGGGCGCCCCGCCCGCGAGTCGGCCGAGTTCGCCGCGCGCGCCCGCCGCGTCCGCGACATCGGCGTCCGCACCGCGATGGTGCAGCACGTCTTCATCACGGCGCTCACCATGGTCTCCGCCCTGGCCCTCGCCCTCGTCTACGGCCTCGGCGGGTTCCTGTCGCTGCGCGACCACCTCGACGCCGGCGCCGTCGTCGCCCTCGCCCTCCTGCTCACCCGCCTCTACGCGCCGCTGACCGCCCTCGCCAGCTCCCGCGTCGAGGTGATGAGCGCCCTCGTCAGCTTCGAGCGCGTCTTCGAGGTCCTCGACCTGGAGCCCCTGGTCGCGGAGAAGCCCGACGCGCGTCCCGCCCCGTCCGGGCCGGTCTCGGTCGAGTTCGACGAGGTGACGTTCGCCTACCCGTCCGCCGACAAGGTCTCCCTGGCCTCTCTGGAAGAGGTCGCCACCCTCGACACCCGCGGCGGCGTGGACGTTCTGCACGACGTCTCGTTCCGGGCCGAACCGGGTCAGATGATCGCGCTGGTCGGCAGTTCCGGTGCCGGCAAGTCGACGATCGCCCAACTGCTCCCGCGCCTGTACGACGTCGACTCCGGGGCCGTCCGGCTCGGCGGCGTGGACGTCCGCGACATGTCCTTCGAGGCCATCCGCGAAACCCTCGGCATGGTCACGCAGGACGGCCACCTCTTCCACGAGTCGATCCGCGCGAACCTCCTGCTCGCCCGGCCCGAGGCCACCGACGACGAGCTCTGGGACGTCCTGCGCCGCGCCCGCCTCGAGACCCTCGTCCAAGGCCTGCCCGACGGCCTCGACACCATCGTCGGCGAGCGCGGCTACCGCCTGTCCGGCGGGGAACGCCAGCGCCTCACGATCGCCCGCCTCCTCCTCGCCCGCCAGCGCGTCGTCATCCTGGACGAGGCCACCGCCCACCTCGACTCGACGTCCGAAGCCGCCGTCCAGGAGGCCCTGGCCGAGGCCCTCGACGGCCGCACCGCCATCGTCATCGCCCACCGGCTGAGCACCGTCCGCGCCGCCGACCAGATCCTCGTCCTCGAAGAGGGCCGGATCATCGAACGCGGTACCCACGAGACCCTCCTGGCCGCCGGCGGCCGCTACGCCGACCTGCACAACACCCAGTTCGCCAACAACCCACCCCTGGAACCCGCCTTGTAACCCCCACCCCACCTCGCGGTGGGCCGCCGGCACCGGCGGCCCACCGCAGGGTTCGGGGTGGGACTGCGGGCACGAACGCGTGAATGCAGTCGTCGGCGTCGCTGCCCGACCACCCAGCGCGGGTGTGGGCGGACGCGCCAGCATCGCCGCCAACCTGGGGGACACGGAGATGGTGGATCGAAATCAGCTGCCGGTATCCGGCAGGGATTGGTGCTGACGCACTTCCTCACCGTGCGGGACGTCGCACGTTCCCGCACCTCCTACGCGGACGTACTCGGCGGCGAGGTCGTCCTGAAGGAGAAACTCCACCATCCGTTGTGCCTGCCTGTCCATGAACCCGATAGTAGCTTAAAGTGATGATAATATTACGAAATGCAGTTGCGGTATGTGTTCCGTCTCTACCCCACCGCCGGGCAGCGCCAAGCCCTGGCGCGGGCGTTCGGCTGCGCCCGCGTGGTCTACAACGACGCTTTGCGGGCGCGGGAGGACGCCCGCCGGGCGGGGGTGCCGTTTGTGAAGGCGGCCGAGTTGTCGGCGGCGATGACGGCTGCGAAGAAGACCCCGGAGCGCTGCTGGCTGGGTGAGGTGTCGTCGGTGGTGCTGCAGCAGTCGCTGCGGGACCTGGAGACCGCCTACCGCAACTTCTTCGACGGCCTGGCCGGCAAACGCCCCCGGATGGGCCCGCCGAAGTTCAAGTCCCGCAAGGACGCCCGGCAGGCGATCCGGTTCACCGCCAACGCCCGCTGGCAGATCACCCAGGGCGGCAAGCTCGCGCTGCCCAAGGTCGGTGACGTTGCGGTGCGGTGGTCGCGGCGGCTGCCGTGCACGCCGTCCACCGTGACCGTGATCAAGGACGCCGCCGGGCGGTTCTTCTGCTCGTTCGTCGTGGAGACCGATGACGTGCAAGACCCGCCCGACACTGGCTCGGAGGTCGGCATCGACCTGGGGTTGGAGCACTTCGCCGTGTTATCGGACGGCCGCAAGATCGGCTCCCCCCGGTTCCTGCGCCGCGCCGAGAAGAAGCTGCGCAGGGCCCAGCAGGCGCTGTCTCGCAAGCAGAAGGGATCTGCCAACCGGGCCAAGGCCCGTCTGAAAGTCGCCCGGGCGCATGCGAAGGTCGGCGACGCGCGCCGCGAGTTCCATCATCGGCTCTCCACCGAACTGGTCCGCGAAAACCAAGCGGTCTACGTGGAGAGCCTGTGTGTGAAGGGGCTGGCGCGCACCCGGCTGGCCAAGTCGGTGCACGACGCGGGCTGGTCTGCGTTTGTGAACATGGTGGAGTACAAGACGGCCCGGTACGGGCGGACGTTCGCGCGGGTCGACCGGTTGTTCGCGTCCTCGCAGATCTGCTCGTACTGCGGGCACCGCGATGGCCCCAAGCCCCTGCACGTCCGCGCATGGACCTGCGGGCAGTGCGCGACGATGCACGACCGGGACGTCAACGCCGCACGCAACATCCTGGACGAAGGGCGCCGCATCGCCCCCGGGTGATGTTCTGCTGGTCGCCGCTGGACGGAAACCCCCGGGCGCCCGGGGGAGGCGGAGACCTTAAACGCCTGATGGAGGGCAGGTAAGACCCCAGCTCGCCGGGGCACGGCCCGTTGAAGCAGGAAGCCACGGAATTGACCGCACCTGAGCGGTGCGGCACAGGCCGAATCCCCGGCCTTCAGACCGGGGAGCGCGTCAAATGCACGACCCCGACGGCACGGCCGCCTCATAGAAATAGGCCAGGTCATCGGCATGCTGAAGGGCATCGACGTCGACCCGCCCACCTGACCCACGACCACCCGCGAAACGCCGCCCACAGCCACCCGCCGCCCATGCCGACCGGCGCCTGCCGGCGCGCTGGGCGGCGGCGTCTCCGTAGGGGTCAGGGGGACCCGGTGAGGAGGTGGTGGAGGCTGCGGAGGACGCGGGTGCGCCAGCCGCTGCCCATGCCGCGGAAGGCGTAGGCGTTGACGGGGTCGTCCAGGTCGAAGCCCGCGTGCTCGATGAACAGGCGGGTGCCGTGGCCTTCGGGGACGAGCCGCCAGGTCACCGTCGTGTCGAGTCCGCCGCCGTTCCAGCTGATCCGCAGCAGGCGCTCCTCGTCGATGTCGAGGACGCGGCACTCGATCGTCCCGTCGAAGCCGATGGTCGGGATGGGGTCGGCGGCGAACGTGAAGCGGTGCCCGGTGACGGGCTGGAAGTCGTTCGGCATCAGCCAGCGGGCCAGCAGGTCGGGCTCGGTGAGCACCCGCCACACCTTGGCCGGCGGGTGCGGCAGGAACTCGTCCACCTCGATCGACGCGCGTTCATCGTTCATGCCGTCCCCCTTTCGGCGCCTTCCGCGCGCGGCCGGGGACGGCGGTCTCGGCGGTGCGGGATTCATCGCTCACAGGTCCTCCTCGTCCAGGAGTTCGCGCAGGTCGGCGAGCTTCTCACGCCAGAACCGCTCGTAGGGGGACAGCCACTGCGACAGCTCGCGCAGCGGTGCGGCCTCCAGCCGGTAGAGGCGCTGCCGGCCGTGGCGGCGCTCACTGACGAGGCCCGCGTCCCGCAGCACCCGCAGGTGCTCCGACACGCTCGGACGGCTCATCGCGAAGTGCGCGGCGAGGTCGTTGACCGGGCGCGGGCCGTCCAGCAGGAGGGACGTGATCTCGCGGCGGACGGGGCTGGCCAGCGCCGCGAAGAGGTCGGCGGTCACCGTTCGGCCAGCACGATGCCGTTGCCGTCGGGGTCGCTGATCACGGCCTGCCGCCCCCAGGGGAGGTCCTGCGGGCCGTCGACGTCCGTCCCGGCCCGGCGCAGCGCCTCGCAGTCGGCGTCGAGGGCGGACGTCTCCAGGATCAGCCCCTGCAGGCTTCCGGGCGCCACCGGAGTGTGGTTCGCGAGGACGACACTCGTCTCCGCCCCCTTAGGAGCGAGTTGGAGCCAGCGGACCGGGCCGTTCTGCTGGTCCATGACGACGTCGAAGCCGAGCTTGCCGGTGTAGAAGTCCTTGGCCGCGTCCAGGTCGGAGACGGGGACGGTCAGCAGGCGTACATGCGTAATGTTCACGGCGTCGACGATAGGTAGGTAGCTTCCTACATGTCAAGCGTAGGGAGGTTCCTACGCATCTGGTGCGCGACGATCGCGCGTTTAGGGGACGGGTGCGGAGGCAGGTTCGAGGAATGCGTGCCGCCACCTATGACTCGTATGCGTCCGACAACTCGCGGCTGAAGGTCGGGGACGTCCCGGACCCGAAGGTCGGCCCCGGCCAGGTGCTGATCGAGGTGCGCGCCGCCGGGGTCAACCCCGTGGACTGGAAGGTCATGGCCGGCGGCCTCGACGGAATGATGGACGCGGTGTTCCCCGTCATCCCCGGCTGGGACGTCGCCGGGGTCGTCCGCGCGCTCGGCCCCGACACGCCCGAGTTCGCGGTGGGCGACGAGGTCATGTCCTACGCGCGCAAGGACGTCGTCGGCCACGGCACGTTCGCCCAGTACGTCGCCGTCGCGGCGGACCATGTGGCGCACAAGCCCGCATCGCTCGACTGGCACCAGGCGGGCGGGCTGCCGCTGGCCGGGATGACCGCGCAGCGCGTGCTGGACCGGCTGAAGGTCGGGAAGGACGACGTCCTGCTCATTCACGCGGCGTCCGGCGGTGTGGGGGGCTTCGCGGTGCAGATCGGACGCGACCGGGGTGCCCGCGTCATCGGCACGGCGTCCGAGAAGAACCACGACTACCTGCGGGAACTCGGCGCCGAACCGGTCGCCTACGGGGACGGGCTGGCCGAGCGCGTCCGGGAACTGGCGCCCGGCGGGGTCACCGCGGTCGCCGACTTCGTGGGCGGCCAGCTGGACACGACCCTCGCGGTCCTCGCCCCGGGCGGCCGGCACGTGTCCGTCGCCGACAACACCGTGGACGAGCACGGCGGCGCGTGGATCTGGGTCCGTCCGAACGGCGCGAAGCTCGCCGACCTGGCCCGCCTCGCCGACCGCGGCGCGCTCAGAGTCGAGGTCGCGGGCACGTTCCCGCTGGAGGAGACGGGCACCGCCTTCGACGCCAGCCGCAGCGGCCACACGCGCGGCAAGCTCGTCATCACGCCGTGAGTACGACGCGGCCGCGCCCGGGTACTGCGGTCGCGTCGGACGCGATGGAACGCCTTCCCAGAGGAGCGCCATGCACATGACCGTCCCGGATGAGACGCTGCCGCTGCCGGCACGGCCTTACGGACTGCTGTCGGCCCGCGCCCGCCACCTGGACGCCGACGTCTACGACACGCGGATACTCCTGCGCAGGGCGCCGCACCTCGGCGGCTGCGCCGGCGCGCACTGCTCATGATTTCGAATGGCGCGACCATCGTTTCCCGAAGGGGCGCCGCGTTCTACTCGACCTGCACGGCACTGACCATGACCCGCGCCTGTGGGACCGTCCGGAACAGTTCAGACCCGAACGCTTCATCGGCCGTGAACCGGACGCCTACACCTCATTCCGCAGGGCGGAGGCGACCATTACGAAGGCCACCGCTGCGCCGGGGAATGGATCACCAAGGACGTGATGAAGGTCGCGGTAACGGCGCTGACCCGCTGGATGACCTATTTCGTCCCGGCCCAGGACCTCGGCATCCACCCCTGGCGGGCCCCGGCCATTCCCAGCAGCCGCTTCATCATCACCCAGGTGGCGGAACTCTAGACCGACTTCCGTGCGAGACCGGCCCGCTCAGCCTTCTCCCGCCGTTCCGCTCCGGCCTGCTGCCGCGCCTTCTCGTGGACGGTCCAGCTCTCTGCCTGCATGAACATCAGCTCGGCGGTGTCCGGTACGAGCAGGACACCGCCGAAGACGTCGTCGCCCGCGAACCACACACCACGGGCGATCTCCTTGGGCCAGCGGTCGGAGTGGAGCGGCTCCCGCGCCGACATGAGCGCACTTCCAGACCCAGCCGAGCTGCGGCAGCCAGAATTTCGTCCCCATGAGGAGGGTCAGCAGGCCCACGGCGATGAACGGGCCGAGATAGCGGATGCCGAACATGAGAGGCAGAACCACCATCGCGATACCGGCTCCGGCGATGAGCAGGTAGCGCCACACCAAAACCGTGTAGTGGTACTTGACCGGACCCTTGCGGTCTGTGCCGTCCGTAGCGAATTTCACCGCGCCGCCGAACGGCCGGTACAGCAGCATCTGCAACGCCAGGACGACAACGGAGGCGAGCCCGAGCATCCCCGGGATCGCGAACCAGACGCGCTTCGAAAGCAACAACACGCCGCAGGTCAACGAGGTGGCGACGCGGTCGACTTCGCGGACACCGCACTGGCTGCTGCCTGCCGGGCGGCTAGGAAGTGGCGGACGGTGGGGAGTGTGAGGTCGGTGCGGGTGAAGGCGTCCAGGTGGCTGCAGTTCGGTAGTTCGATCAGGGTGGCGCTAGGGATCTTGGCGGCGGTGTTCCGGATCGATGGGAGCCGGGGGTCCTGGTCGCCGACCAGGCCAGGTGCAGGCCGATGGTGCCGCCCATGGAGGCACCCCACAGCGCGGCTTGGTCGATCCCGAGGGCATCGAGGACGGCGATGACATCGTCCACCTGGCGGTCGATCCGGTAGCTGTCGGGGTCGTGGGGTGCGTCGCTTTCACCATGGCCACGGGCGTCGATCAATACGAGTCGGTGGTCGTCGGCCAGGGCCGCGACGTGGCCGCTCTGGTGCCAGGTGGTGCGATCACCGTAGAAGCCGTGCAGCAGCACCAGCGGCCGCCCGCGCCCGACGACTTCGAAGGCGATGCGTACTCCGTCACGGCTGATGGTCCGCATGTCTCAACCATGACGCCGCCGTCCGCAGCGCGCATCGCGTTTTCGGGGCGCGGGTCCTCGCGGCACGTCCGTTACGGAACGTCCGAACCCTGTCCGAGAAGGGACGTGCCGGAGACGAGCGACCGGGCGGCATCGACGAAGAACTGTTCGTCCGGCGAGTCGAAGCTGCGCCGGTAGTGCCGGGCGAAGACCTCGACCGCGTCGAGCAGCTCCACGCGCCATGGATCGCGTCGGTCTGCCCCTCGGCCCGCGACGCGGGCGGGTCGGTGATGCCGGCCTTCTCCGAACAGGTCTTTGTTGGGGAAGAGGAACGCTTCGCGGCCTCGTCGCTGGCCTGCGGTCTGTTTTGCCCCGTCTTGACCGGGTAAAGCGGCGCCGTATCCGAGTGGACGACGAGGTGGACAGGACATGAAATTCCGGACCGGCGCCGCCGCCGGCACGGCGCTCGGCACGGCCGCGGGCGCCGGCGGGGTCGTCGCGGCCCTCTCGGCCCGGCGCCTCGGCCGCCGCGTCCTGCACCGTGCCGAGCGGCGGCTGGAGCGCGAGACGCGCGGTCTCGTCGCGAAGGCCGAGCAGGCGGGCCCGCTCGGCAGGGCCGCGCTGGCCGGGATCACGGCGCTGCGGGACGGCAAGTCCCCGTTCCGCGCGCTGCTGAGCTTCGGCTGGACGGCGCTGAAGGAGACCCTCGCCCGCATCTTCGGGCGTGGACGAAGGGGGAGACCGACCAACATCGTCGAACAGATCGACGTGGGTGCGCCGCGCCGCCTCGTCTACGACCAGTGGACGAGGTTCCAGGACTACCCGTCCTTCATGAAGAAGGTCGTGAGCGTCGACCAGGCGTCCGACGCGAAGCTGAACTGGAAGGCGAAGATCTTCTGGTCCAGCCGGACGTGGGAGTCGACGATCGGCGAGCAGGTCCCCGACGAGCACATCGTGTGGCGCTCCAAGGGACCGAAGGGCCACGTGGACGGGGCCGTCAGCTTCCACGAGCTGACCCCCGACCTCACCCGCGTCCTGCTCGTCCTGGAATACCACCCCGCGGGACTCTTCGAGCGGACCGGGAACCTGTGGCGCGCGCAGGGCCGCCGGGCCCGCCTCGAGCTGAAGCACTTCCGCCGCCACGTGATGACACAGGCGCTCACCCGCCCCGACGAGGTCGAGGGCTGGCGAGGCGAGATCCGCGGCGGCGAGATCGTTACAACTCCCAAGTGAGGTAGAGGAACCATGGCACGCGGAAGCCTGATGGGCCGGGCGCCCATCGGACAGATCACCAGGCATCTCCCCGGCGGGCGGCGCAGCCGCGTCCCCGGCCTCGGCAAGCTCTCCAAGAGCCTGCCGAAGGGACTGCCGGGCGGCCGGGCCGCCGGCACGGCGGGCGGCGTCCTGCTGGGCGCCGGTGCGGCCGTCGCGGCGAACAGGGCCCTCAGCGGCCGTCGCGGCGAGCAGGACGCGAACCCCGGCGACGAGCAGGGCGGCACGTCGAAGGGCACGTCGAAGGCCGCCGGGAAGACCGAGTCGAAGAAGCAGGACGAGGACCGGGGCACGGGCCGGGGCAGGGAGGACAAGAGCAACGGCCACGGCGTGCTCGGGCAGCTCAAGGACACCGTCGGCAACGCCCTCCCCGGCGGGGACAAGGGCGACGACGACGGCAAGAAGGGCAAGGGCGGCAAGGGCGGCGGCAAAAAGGTGAAGGTCACCAACATCGTCGAGCACATCGACGTGGGTGCGCCGCGCCGCCTCGTCTACGACCAGTGGACGCAGTTCCAGGACTACCCGTCCTTCATGAAGAAGGTCATCAGCGTCGACCAGCCCGACGAGACCAAGCTGAACTGGAAGGCGAAGATCTTCTGGTCGGCGCGGACGTGGGAGTCCACGATCGTCGAGCAGGTCCCCGACGAGCACGTCGTGTGGCGCTCCAAGGGCCCGAAGGGGCACGTGGACGGGACGGTCAGCTTCCACGAGCTGGCGCCGAACCTGACCCGCGTCCTGGTCGTCCTCGAGTACCACCCGCAGGGCTTCATGGAGCGCACCGGGAACCTGTGGCGCGCGCAGGGCCGCCGGGCCCGCCTCGAGCTCAAGCACTTCCGCCGGTTCGTGATGACGCAGTCGCTGACCCGCGCGGACGAGATCGAGGGCTGGCGCGGCGAGATCCGCGACAGCGAGGTCGTCCGGACGCACGAGGAGGCCATGGAGGAGGAGAAGAAGTCCGCCAAGTCGGAGAACTCCAAGTCGTCCAGTGCCTCCAAGGGCTCCAAGTCCTCCTCCGCCAAGAACGCCAAGGCGCGCGAGGAGGAGTACGAGGAGGTCTGACCCCCGCGGCGGCGCGGGTCAGCGGATGAGTCGGGCCAGCTCGACGCGCGATCGGATCCCGAGCCGGGTGAAGACGTTGCGGAGGTGGTGGTCGATCGTCCGGGGGCTGAGCAGCAGGCGGTCCGCGATCTCCCGGTTGGTGGCGCCCTCGGCGGCCATCCGGGCGATGTGCGCCTGCTGCGCGGTCAGCTTCC
>NZ_SMJW01000069.1 GCF_004348335.1 Actinomadura bangladeshensis
GGCGTAGCCATGGGGGCGAAACAGAGGGCGTCTGGACGCGGCTGAAGTACGAGGGCGGCGTGCACCGTGTGCAGCGGGTGCCCGCGACCGAGTCGCAGGGCCGCATCCACACCAGCGCGGTCGGCGTGCTCGTGACGCCCGAGGCCGAGGACGTCGACGTCCAGATCGACCCGAACGACCTGCGCATCGACGTGTACCGCTCGTCCGGTCCGGGCGGGCAGAGCGTCAACACGACCGACTCGGCGGTCCGCATCACGCACCAGCCGACCGGCGTGGTCGTCTCGTGCCAGAACGAGAAGAGCCAGCTCCAGAACAAGGAGCAGGCGCTGCGCATCCTGCGGTCGCGGCTGCTGGCGATGGCGCAGGAGGAGGCGGACGCGGCCGCGTCGGCCGAGCGCAAGAGCCAGGTCCGCACGGTCGACCGCTCCGAGCGCGTCCGCACCTACAACTACCCGGAGAACCGGATCTCCGACCACCGGGTCGGCTACAAGGCCTACAACCTCGACCAGGTGCTGGACGGGGACCTCCACAACGTCACGCAGGCGCTGGTCGACGCGGACATGGAACGGCGCCTGGCCGAAGCCCAAACCCAGACACCATGACTCTGCTGCTGGACGAGATCGCCAGGGCCACCGCCCGCCTCGCCGACGCGGGCGCGGCCTCGCCCCGCGCCGACGCCGAGGAGCTCGCGGCGGCCGTGCACCAGGTGCGGCGCTCGGAGCTGCACGGCGTGCCCGACAGCGCGTTCGACGCCCGCTTCTGGGAGTACGTCGCCCGGCGCGAGGCGGGGGAGCCGCTGCAGCACATCACCGGCCGCGCCTACTTCCGCTACCTGGAGCTGAAGGTCGGGCCGGGGGTGTTCGTCCCGCGCCCCGAGACCGAGGTGATGGTCGGCTGGGCGCTGGAGACCCTCCGCGACATGGACGTCCAGGACCCCCTCGTCGTCGACCTCGGCACGGGTTCGGCCGCGATCGCCCTCTCCATCGCGCTCGAGGCGCCCCGCGCGCGCGTCCACGCGGTCGAGAAGGACCCGACGGCCTTCGTGCACGCGACCCGCAACATCGAGGAGCTGGACGAGCGCGGCCGCGTCCGCCTGCACCTGGACGACTTCGCGGCGGCCCTGCCCGAGCTGAACGGCACCGTCGACCTCGTCATCAGCAACCCGCCCTACATCCCGATGAGCGAGTGGGAGTACGTCCCGCCGGACGTCCGCGACCACGACCCCGCCGACGCGCTGTGGGGCGGCGGCGAGGACGGCCTGGACGCGATCCGCGTCATCGAGCGCACCGCCCGCCGGCTGCTCCGCCCCGGCGGCCACGCCGCCGTCGAGCACAGCGACCTGCAGGGCAACGGCGTGTACTGGATCTTCGCCGAGGAGAACGGCTGGCGCGACGTCCGCAACCGCCGCGACCTCACCAACCGGGACCGCTTCGTGACGGCGCGCCTGGCGACCGACTAGCACCGCTATCCTGGTCGGTGCTGTTTCGATGAGCGCCGCGCAGATGGGAAGACGGGCGATCGTGAGCCGACGTTATGACTGCTCAGAGCCGATGGAGCGCACCCGCGGGATCGCCGAGGCCGTATCGGCCGTGCGGCGCGGTGAGCTGATCGTCCTGCCGACCGACACCGTGTACGGGGTGGGCGCGGACGCGTTCGTGCCGCCCGCCGTGGCGGCGCTGCTGGAGGCCAAGGGGCGCGGGCGGGAGATGCCGCCGCCGGTGCTGGTCGGGTCCGTGCGGGCCGCGACGGCCCTGGTGGACGACCTCGGCACCTACGGGCAGGACCTCATCGACGAGTTCTGGCCGGGTGCGCTGACGCTGGTGTGCCGGGCCAACCCGAACCTCATGTGGGACCTCGGCGAGACCAAGGGCACCGTCGCCGTCCGGATGCCGATGCACGAGCTGGCGGTGGAGGTCCTCAAGGAGACCGGCCCGCTGGCCGTGAGCAGCGCGAATCTGAGCGGGCAGCCGGCGGCGCGCAGCGCCGAGGAGGCCGAGAAGATGCTCGGTGACTCGGTCTCGGTCTACCTGGACGGCGGCCTGTCCGGGCGCGCCGACCCGTCGACCATCCTCGACCTCACCGGGCCCGTCCCGCGCGTCCTGCGCAAGGGCGCCATCCCGGTGGACAAGATACGCGCCGTGGTGGGCGTCGTCCTCACCGACGACGACGATGTGAAGGAGCCCGCAGAGGCCGTTGCGGAGCCGGAACCGGCCAAGCCCTCCCTGACCAAGGGGGAGACGGCGCAGGCGCAGGAAGAGGCTGCTGAGGGCCCTGCGGACACCGCTGAGCCCGCCGGGCCGGCCGCCGAGGCGGCGGCGGGGCCGTCGCTGGCGAAGAGAGAGCCCGAGGACGGCTGAGTCCGGGCGTGTGAGCGTGCCGGGAAGAGTGCGAAGGCCCCGCCGGGCCGGGCGGGGCCTGTGCCGTCAGGCGAGCTGTGCCGTCGGGCGGCACGGCGACGTCAGAAGAGCTTCTTGCCCTTGCCGTACAGGTATTTGCCGGTCTTCTTGTTCCGGCCGCACTCCTGCACCCACAGGTGGCTGCTGTAGCTGGAGCTCACGCTGATCTTGACGGTCGCCTTGCCGTCGAAGTTGTACTTCTGGCCCTTCGAGTTCACGCCGATGATCTTGAAGCGCGAGTAGTACTTGGTGTTGCCCTCGGTGAACAGGAACCGGACGCAGGCGGTCCAGCCGTTCTTCTTGTCGTCGGCGAGGTAGCCCTTCACGTACGTCTTGCCGTTCTTGCGGGTGTAGGTACCCCAGGCGGCGACGTGACTGTAGGAGTTGTAGGGCTTCCAGCTCTTGGCGGCCGCCGCCTCGGCGGGGGCGCCCGCGACGGCCATGCCGGCCATCACGGTGCCGGCGGCCAGGGCCACTGCAGCGAATCGCCGCATAGATCCTCCAGGCTCGTTTTGGGGGGTTAGCGACGGATAACTTAGCAGTGTCCGACCGGTCATCTTTATCGCGGGCTTACACGCTGACCAGGGCAGGACGAAATCCGCGGACCGGCGAACCGATCGGGGGCGCGGCGCGTCCAAGAGTCCGCGAAGCGCTTCGCGCCGGGCCGCCGCACGGCACCGGCGGCGTTACCCGGACACGATCACGGCAACAGTGGAACCATGCCTGACGTGCGTGGCCGTGTCCGGGGGCCGGCGATCTTCGCGGGCCTCCTGCTGCTGACCCTCGGGCTCCTACCGCCCGCGGGCGCCGCCGCGGCCGGCGGCGAGCGCATCCCGACCTACGACGTGGTGCTGACCATCGGCGCCGACGGGGTCCTGTACGTCCGGGAGACCATCACCTACGACTTCGATCAGGCCGGCGAGCACGGGATCGTGCGGAGCGTGCCGTTCCGCGTCGGCGACCGGGTCTACGACGTGCGCAACATCGGCAGCAGCTCCTCCACCGGGGCCCCGGCGCGCGTCCGGACCACGCGGTTCCTGCACGACGTGCGGATCAGCGTCGGCGACCGGCACCGCGAGGTCCGCGGGCGCCAGGCGTACGTGATCGAGTACGAGGTGGGGCGGGCGTTCACCCCGCGCGCCGGCCGCGTCGAGCTGGTGTGGGACGCGATCGGGACGTCCTGGCGCGTCCCGATCGGCAACGCGGCGGTGCGGGTCGAGGCGCCGGTCCCGCTGCGGCACGTGAGCTGCCGTGCGGGCGCCCCGGGCGCGACGACCCGGTGCCTGCGCGACCGCGACGGCCCCTACGCCGTGGACTTCGTCCAGACCCTGCTCGCCCCGCACGAGGGCATGGTGATCCGGGTGCGGCTGCCGGAGCACGCGATCGCGGTCGCCCCGCCGCGCTACGTCCCGCCGCGCTGGACGGGCGGCTGGCCGGGCACCGCGCTGCTCGCCCTGGCCATCGGCGCGGTCGCGCTGGTCGGACGGCTCCCGGCGCCGCGCCGGCGGGCCGGGGCGGGGCTGCTCGCGGCCGGCCTGCTGCTGATCGTCGCCGACGCGGGGGAGGAGGTCGCGGCCCGCGGGACGTGGGCGTTCTCGGTGGGCGACCGGTCCCTGGCCGGCCTGGCGCTGCTGATCGTCGGAGCCGGGATCATCTGCGCCCATCGGGCGGGTGGGTCTACAGTTGGTCGGTCTCGATGCGAACACATCGTCCCGCCCGGACGTCCAACGATGGAGACCCGCCCGATGGATCGGGTGCGCGGGGCGGGGTAAAAGGGCAACGGCGATCGGTCAGAGGAGGCGCAGGGGAGTGCGGGAGTACCTGCTCACGATCCTTGTCGCCGCCCTGGTCGCCTATCTGCTGACCCCGTCGGTGCGGCGGTTCGCCGTCTGGTTCGGGGCGCAGGCCGTCCCGCGCGAGCGCGACGTGCACGTGATCCCGACGCCCCGGCTGGGCGGCCTCGCGATGTTCGGCGGGATGGTGGCGGCGCTGGTGGTCGCGACCGGGCTGCCGGAGATGCGCAAGGTCCTGGACGACGGCGACATCAGCGTCGCGAAGGCGCTGCTGCTGTCGGGCGGCCTGATCGTGCTGATCGGCATCGCCGACGACCGCTGGGAGGTGGACGCGCTCACCAAGTTCGCCGGGCAGGTCGCGGCCGCCGGGATCTTCATCATGCAGGGCATCCAGATCTATGTGATCCCGCTGCCGACGGGCGAGTCGCTGTCGCTGCCGCCCGCCTACGGGGTGCCGCTGACCGTCCTGGTCGTGGTCGCGACGATCAACGCGGTGAACTTCATCGACGGCCTGGACGGCCTCGCCGCGGGCGTCGTCGGCATCGCCGCGCTGGCGCTGTTCTCCTACGCCTACCTGCTGTCGAAGGCCAACGGGCTGACCACGCTGACCGGCGCGACGCTCATCGCCGCGGTCCTGTTCGGGATGTGCGCGGGCTTCCTGCCGCACAACTTCAGCCCCGCCAAGATCTTCATGGGCGACACCGGCTCGATGCTGATCGGGCTGCTGCTCAGCGCGTCCACGATCATGCTGACCGGGCAGTTCGACCCGGCCGTCCTCGCCAACGGGCTGTTCCCGTTCTTCGTCCCGGTACTGCTGATCCCGGCGGTGGCCGCGGTCCCGTTCATGGACATGCTGCTCGCGGTGCTGCGGCGCACGAGCCAGGGCCGGTCGCCGTTCTCCCCGGACAAGCAGCACCTGCACCACCGGCTGCTGCAGCTCGGCCACTCCACCCGCCGGGCCGTGCTGATCATGTACTTCTGGGTCGGGCTGCTGGCGTCCGGCCTGGTCGGGCTGGCGCTGTTCGACGCCGCGTGGATCACCCTCGGGATCACGCTGCTGGTCGCGACGGGCGGTGTCGTGCTGATGCTCCGCAAACCGCGCCGCAAGAAGCCGTCCGCCGACCCGGGCACCGGCGACCACCCTGCGCAGCGGCCGACGATGCGGGTCTGACCGACTGTCTGAAGCAGGCCCTGAGCTGGGCTAAAGTCCAGGTGCAAGCGTCACCGGAGGTAGCCTCCCCGGACCCGGATGCGCATTACCTCTAGGGTAATTGTGGACATACCGGACGCTTGTGATACCTTTCACGAACAACAGACGACCACTGACCGTGACCAGCCGGAGCCCACATGCACACCTCCGAAGCTCGGATGCTCCGCGGCGCCGCGATTCCGACCGCGATCGTCGGGGTGGCCGCCGTCCTGATCGGCCTGCTGACCGCCGGCGCCAAGGGCGCCCTCGCCGCGGCACTGGCCTCCGTCGTGGTGATCGCCTTCTTCTCGGTCAGCGCGCTGGTGGTCTCCTGGGCCGCCAGGTACTCCGCGCAGACGATGATGCTCGCCGCGCTGGCGAGCTACATGGTGAAGATCCTCGCGGTGATGGTGCTGGTCACGACGATGGACGGCGTCTCGATCTGGAACACGACGGTGTTCGGCTGGACGGTCATCGGCCTCGCGCTGCTCTGGATCGCCGCCGAGTTCCGCGTCGTCCTGCAGCGGAGGCCCTACATTGACGAGCCCGAGAACGTCCTTGACCGGAGTCCGTGATGCGGGTCCCGCGGACGGTGCCTGCCCCTACGGACTACTCCAATATGACCACCGCACGGGTGGCCTGCTATCGTCCGGAGCGCGATGAGCGAGCAGAAACCCCGGCCGGAGGACGGCCAGCGGGAATTCGCCGACGTCGCCTGGTCCGTGCCCAGCTACCTCCTCTCCGGGATGATCATCTGGGGCGGCATCGGGTGGCTGCTGTCCACGTGGACGCACCAGACCTGGCTGATCCCCATCGGCCTGATCATCGGTGCCGGGCTCGCCGTCTACCTGGTCTACCTGAAGTACGGTCGCCACTCCTCCTGAGCGGCCCCGCCGCCGAGGAAGTCGCCGAGGAAGCCTTCGTGAAACATCACCACATTGATGAAGGGAACGCCGCGTGAACGCGCTGACGGTCCTCGCCACCGGGGGAGACGAGTTCAAAGCCCCGGGCCCGGAGCTGTTCGACTTCCCGCCCCTGTTCGCCGGCGGCCCGGAGTGGCTGACCAAACCCGTCGTGTTCGCGGTCGTCGGCTCCCTGCTGACCTGCGCCGTCTTCTGGATGGCGTTCGCCAAGCCGAAGCTCGTGCCGCGCGGCATGCAGAACATCGGTGAGATCGGCTACATGTTCGTGCGGGACGAGATCGCCCGCCCGTTCCTCGGCAAGAACACCGACCGGTGGATGCCGATGCTCATGTCGCTGTTCTTCCTGATCTGGTTCTGGAACATCTTCGCGGTCATCCCGATCATCCAGTTCCCGGTCGCGTCGCACATCGCGTTCCCGATCGTCCTGGCGGTGTTCGTCTACATCGTCAAGGTCTACCTGGGCTTCAAGCACCAGGGCCCGGTGAAGTACTTCACCAACATGATCCCCAAGGGCCTGCCGCTGCCGGTCTACTTCCTGCTGGTGCCGATCGAGTACCTCTCGACGTTCATCCTGGCGCCCTTCACGCACGCGGTCCGGCTCTTCGCCAACATGTTCGCCGGTCACACGATCCTGGCGTTCTTCAGCCTCGTCGGCTTCTGGTTCCTCTTCGAGAAGCCCACCGCGCTCGGCTTCGGCGTCGGCATCGTCGGCGTCATCGTCACGATCCTGCTCACCGCGCTGGAGCTGCTGATCCAGTTCCTGCAGGCGTTCCTGTTCGCGATGCTCGCCGCGATGTACATCCAGAGCGGCCTCGAAGCGGAACACTAAGCCCCCCGGGACCCCGGCGCCCCCGCGCCGGCCCCGCTCCGACAACTCGTTAGCCCAGACCGGCGGAGCCTCCGCCGGCCGACAGAAAAGGAATGAACCCATGACGGGAGCCGTCCTCGCCGCAGTCGAAGGCAACGTCACCTCGATCGGCTACGGCCTCGCGGCCATCGGCCCGGGCATCGGCATCGGCATCATCTTCGGCCAGGGCGTGAACGCGATCGCCCGCCAGCCGGAGCTGACCGGCGTGATCCGCACCAACATGCTGCTGGGCTTCGTCCTCACCGAGGCGCTGGCCCTCATCGGCCTGGTCGCGCCGTTCATCTTCCAGGGCATCTGACCACCACGGGTCCCATCTGAGGAAGGGCTGCAGACATGATCACAGCAGCTTCCGTCCTAGCGGCGGAGGAGAACAACCCTCTCGTCCCGCACCCGTACGAGCTGGTCGTCGGCATCTTCTCGTTCCTCGTCGTCATGATCGTCCTGGGGCGCATCCTCGTTCCGCGTCTGCAGAAGACGCTGGAGGAGCGGACTCAGGCGATCGAAGGCGGCCTCGAGCGGGCAGAGCAGGCGCAGAAAGAGGCCCAGCAGGTCCTCGATCAGTACAAGTCCCAGCAGAAGGCGGCCGCGGTCGAGGCGTCCAACGAGCGGCGCAAGGCCGAGGAGCAGGGCGCGCAGATCATCGCCGAGGCCAAGGAGAAGGCCCAGGCGGAGGCTCGCAAGATCGTCGAGGACGCGAAGAAGCAGATCGAGGCCGAGCGGCAGCAGGCGCTGCAGTCGCTGCGCGCCGAGATCGGCGCCATGTCGGTCGACCTCGCCGGCCGTGTCGTGGGCGAGTCCCTTGAGGACAGCGCGCGGCAGAGCCGGGTCGTGGACCGGTTCCTCGAGGAGCTGGAGAGCCGCGCTCGCACGCAGGAGCAGATCACATCATGACCATCACGGGAGCGGTGAGCAGGGCGTCGCTGGCCGAGGCCAAGGACCGGCTGGAGGCCGTCATCACCTCCGCCGACCTGGCGGGGCTCGGCGGCGACCTGTTCGCGGTGCTGCACCTGATCGACCGCGAGCACGGGCTGCGGCGGGCGGTGTCCGACCCGGCGCGGGACGGTGCCGACAAGGCGCAGCTCGTCCAGATCCTGCTGGAGGGCAAGGTGTCGCCGGCCGCTCTCGGGCTGGTCGCCGACGTCGTCCGGCTGCGCTGGTCGAAGCCCTCGGAACTGGCGGACGCGGTGGAGACCCTCGCGGTCACCGCCGAGGCCGCCCGCGCCGAGGCCGACGGCAGGATCGACGACCTGGAGGACGAGCTGTTCCGGTTCGGCCGGGTCGTCGAGGGCGAGGTCGCGCTGCGCAGTGCTCTCGCCGGCCCGGGACTGCCGGACGACCGCAAGCTCGGCCTGGTCAACGCGCTGCTGGAGGGCAAGGTCACTCCCGCGACGCTGACGCTGGTCACCGAGCTGGTGCTGCGGCCGAGAGGACGTAGCCTGGAAGGCGGGCTGGCCGAGTACGGCAAGCTCGTCGCCCAGCGCCGGCAGCGGCTCGTCGCGCTCGTCCGGACGCCGGTCGAGCTGTCGGCGCAGCAGCGGACGCGGCTCGCCGCGGTGCTCGCCGCCGCCTACGGGCACGAAGTACACCTGAACATCGAGATCGACCCGAGCACGATCGGCGGACTGTCGATCGAGATCGGGGACGAGATCATCGACGGCACGATCGCCGGACGGCTGGACGACGTCCGCCGGCGGCTCGGCGCCGGCTGAGGCCGGTAGAACCGGCTGCGTTGCCGAGTGCCGGCAGAGCTGACCCTTAAGGGAGCAAGAGAGGAATCATGGCGGAGCTGACGATCCGTCCGGACGAGATCCGGAACGCGCTGGAGCGCTTCGTCCAGTCGTACGAGCCCGAGGCCGCCGCGCGCGAAGAGGTCGGCACCGTCGTCGATTCCGGCGACGGTATCGCCCACGTCGAGGGCCTGCCCTCCGCGATGGCGAACGAACTCCTTGAGTTCGAGGACGGTACCCGTGGCCTGGCTCTGAACCTGGACGTGCGCGAGATCGGCGCCGTTGTCCTGGGTGACTTCAGCAACATCGAGGAGGGCCAGAAGGTCCGGCGGACCGGCGAGGTCCTGTCGGCGCCGGTCGGCGACGCCTTCCTCGGTCGCGTCGTGGACGCGCTGGGCAACCCGCTGGACGGCCTCGGCCCGGTCGAGACGACCGAGCGCCGTGCGCTGGAACTGCAGGCCCCGACGGTCGTGCAGCGGCAGTCGGTGAAGGAGCCGCTGCAGACCGGCATCAAGGCCATCGACGCGATGACGCCGATCGGCCGCGGCCAGCGGCAGCTGATCATCGGTGACCGGCAGACCGGCAAGACCACGGTCTGCGTGGACACCATCATCAACCAGAAGGAAGCCTGGGACTCCGGCGACCCGAGCAAGCAGGTGCGCTGCATCTACGTCGCGGTCGGTCAGAAGGGCTCCACGATCGCGAACGTCCGCCGCTCCCTGGAGGAGGCCGGCGCGCTGGAGTACACCACGATCGTGGCGGCTCCGGCGTCGGACCCGGCGGGCTTCAAGTACATCGCCCCCTACACCGGGTCCGCGATCGGGCAGCACTGGATGTACCAGGGCAAGCACGTCCTGATCGTGTTCGACGACCTGTCGAAGCAGGCCGAGGCGTACCGCGCGGTGTCGCTGCTGCTGCGCCGCCCGCCGGGCCGCGAGGCCTACCCCGGTGACGTCTTCTACCTGCACTCGCGCCTGCTGGAGCGCTGCGCGAAGCTGTCGGACGACCTCGGTGCCGGTTCGATGACGGGTCTGCCGATCATCGAGACCAAGGGCAACGACGTGTCGGCGTACATCCCGACGAACGTCATCTCGATCACCGACGGGCAGTGCTTCCTGGAGACGGACCTGTTCAACCAGGGCGTCCGGCCGGCGATCAACGTCGGCATCTCGGTCTCCCGGGTCGGCGGCTCCGCGCAGATCAAGGCGATGCGCAAGGTCGCCGGCACGCTGCGCCTCGCGCTGTCGCAGTTCCGCGACCTGGAGGCGTTCGCCGCCTTCGCGTCCGACCTGGACGCCGCGTCCCGCGCCCAGCTGGAGCGCGGCGCCCGCCTGGTCGAGCTGCTGAAGCAGCCGCAGGGCGCGCCGTTCCCGGCCGAGCAGGAGGTCGTGTCCGTGTGGGCCGGCACCTCCGGCGAGCTGGACGACGTCCCGGTCGCCGACATCCGCCGCTTCGAGCGCGAGTTCCTCGAGTACGTCAAGCGCGAGGAGGGCGGCCTGCTCACCGCCATCCGCGAGACGGGGCAGCTCTCCGACGACGGCCTCACCAGCCTCAAGAACGCCATCACGGAGTTCAAGAAGGGCTTCCAGACCAGCGAGGGCGACCTGCTGGCCGAGGAGCCCGTCGAACCGATCGAGGCCGAGGACGTCGAGCAGGAGACCATCACCCGCGTCAAGAAGGACTGACGCCGATGGCCGCGCAACTTCGTCAACTCCGGCAGCAGATCAAGACGGTCAAGTCGACCGCCAAGATCACGCGCGCCCAGGAGATGATCGCCACGTCGCGGATCGTCAAGGCCCAGCAGGCGGTGGCGGCGTCCAAGCCGTACGCCGACCAGATCACGCAGGCCCTGACCGCGCTGGTGAGCCATCACGTCGGGATCGACCACCCGCTCCTGCAGGAGCAGCCGGCCGACACCCGCAGCGCCGTCCTGATCGTCACCAGCGATCGCGGGTTCTGCGGCGCCTACAACGCCAACGTGATCCGCGAGGCCGAGTCGCTGATCCGCGCGCTGCGGGACGAGGGCCGCGAGCCCGTCCCGTACGTGGTGGGCAACAAGGGCATCACCTGGTACCGGTTCCGGGGCCGGGAGGTCGCGGAGACCTGGCACGGGTTCAGCGACCGCCCGCACTTCGGGAACGCGGAGCAGATCGGCCGCCGGCTCACCGAGGACTTCCTCAAGACCGACGCCGAGGGCGGTGTCGGCGAGATCCACGTGGTCTACACCGAGTTCGTCTCGATGCTGACCCAGGCCGTCCAGGTCAAGCGGCTCATGCCGCTGGAGATCGAGGAGAGTTCGTCGGGCAAGGTCCCGCCGGCGTACGAGTTCGAGCCGTCCGCGCAGGCGGCGCTCGACCTGCTGCTGCCCAACTACATCGAGAGCCGCATCTTCCACATGCTGCTGCAGTCGGCGGCGTCCTTCCAGGCGTCGGTCCGGCGGGCCATGAAGTCGGCGACCGACAATGCCAACGAACTGCTCGGGGTCTACACGCGCCAGATGAACCAGGCGCGGCAGGCCGCGATCACCCAGGAAATCAGCGAGATCGTCGGTGGCGCTGACGCGCTCGCCGAGTCTGGCGGGGAGTGATAATGACTGCACAGGTAGAGACGGCGACCGCGACCGGGCGCGTCGCACGCGTCATCGGCCCGGTCGTCGACGTGGAGTTCCCCGCCGACGCCCTCCCGGACATCTACAACGCGCTCAACGTCCAGGTCACCCTGGGCGGCGAGGAGAAGACCCTGACCTTCGAGGTCGCCCAGCACCTGGGCGACAACATGGTCCGGGCCATCTCGATGCAGCCCACGGACGGCCTCGTCCGCGGCGCGCCGGTGTACGACAGCGGCGAGTCCATCGCGGTCCCGGTCGGCGACATCACCAAGGGCCACGTGTGGAACGCCCTCGGCGAGGCGCTGGACGCCCCGACCGCGTCGCTGGAGATCAACGAGCGGTGGGGCATCCACCGCAAGGCCCCGGCGTTCGACCAGCTGGAGTCCCGCACCGAGATGCTGGAGACCGGCATCAAGGTGATCGACCTGCTCGCCCCGTACGTCAAGGGCGGGAAGATCGGCCTGTTCGGCGGCGCCGGTGTGGGCAAGACGGTCCTCATCCAGGAGATGATCCGCCGTGTCGCCCGCAACTTCGGCGGCACCTCGGTGTTCGCCGGCGTCGGCGAGCGCACCCGCGAGGGCAACGACCTCTGGGTGGAGATGGACGAGGCGGACGTCCTCAAGGACACCGCCCTCGTCTTCGGCCAGATGGACGAGCCGCCGGGCACCCGGCTGCGCGTCGCGCTGGGCGCGCTGACGATGGCGGAGTACTTCCGCGACGTCCAGAACCAGGACGTGCTGCTGTTCATCGACAACATCTTCCGGTTCACGCAGGCCGGCTCGGAGGTTTCCACGCTGCTCGGGCGCATGCCGTCCGCGGTGGGGTACCAGCCGACGCTGGCCGACGAGATGGGCGTGCTGCAGGAGCGGATCACCTCGACGCGCGGTCACTCGATCACCTCGATGCAGGCGATCTACGTGCCCGCCGACGACATCACCGACCCGGCGCCGCACACCACGTTCGCGCACCTGGACGCCACCACGACGCTCTCCCGGAGCATCTCCGAGAAGGGCATCTTCCCGGCGGTCGACCCGCTCGACTCCACCTCGCGGATCATGGACCCGCAGATCCTGGGGAACGAGCACTACGAGGTCGCCCAGGAGGTCGTGCGGATCCTGCAGAAGTACAAGGAGCTGCAGGACATCATCGCGATCCTCGGTATCGACGAGTTGTCGGAGGAGGACAAGGTCACCGTCCAGCGGGCGCGGCGCATCGAGCGCTTCCTGTCGCACCCGATGTACGTGGCCGAGCAGTTCACCGGCCAGCCCGGTGTCACCGTGCCGAAGGACGAGACGGTCGCCTCCTTCAAGGCGATCGCCGAGGGCAAGTACGACCACCTGCCCGAGCAGGCGTTCTTCATGTGCGGCGGCATCGAGGACGTCGAGAAGAAGGCCAGGGAGCTGGAGAAGTAGTCGCTCCGGCGGGGCCGTCCCGGGACCGCGCGCTCGACCGCGCGTCCGGGGCGGCCCCCGCCGGAACCGCTCCAGTATTCGCAAGGAGGCAGGCGTGGCAAATCTGAGGGTCGGGCTGGTCTCGCCTGAGCGCGAGATCTGGTCCGGCGAGGCCAAGATGGTGGTCGCGCAGACCATCGAGGGGTCGCTCGGCATCCTGCCGGGCCACGCCCCGGTGCTGGGCGTCCTGCTGGACGGCAGCGTGGTGAAGATCGAGCCGGCGGACGGCGGCACGCCGGTCACGGCGGCGGTCGGCAGCGGGTTCTTCTCGATCGCCGCCGACGAGGTGTCGATCCTGGCCGAGCAGGCCGAGCTGGGCGAGGAGATCGACGTCGACGCGGCCCGGCGGGCGCTGGACGAGGCGCTCGAACTGGCCGCCGAGGACGCGGTTCCGGAGCGGCGTGCGCGCGCCCGGCTGCGCGCGGCGGGCATCGAGGCCTAGCATCTGAGGTCTGGAGTTCGACGGACGGCGGGGGATTTGGCCGAGCACCTGGCACTGGACGTGGGCGGTGCCCTGGCCGCGCTCGTCCTCGTGGCGGCGCTGCTGTTCGTCTGCATGGCGGTGCGCCGCTGGCTGTTCACGCGCGGCGGCGGCACCGTGGAGTGCAGCCTGCGCGAGCTGTCCCCGGAGGGCGGAGCGCCGGGGGTGTGGCGGCTCGGCATCGGCCGGTACAAGGGCGATGAGCTGCACTGGCACCGCGTGTTCGGTTTCCGGAGAAGGCCCCGGCAGGTGATTCACCGCCGGGGCCTCGTCGTGTCCAACCGGCGCCGGCCCGACCCGCAGGAGGCGGAGGGGCTGCTGCCGGACGTCAGCGTCATCGAGGTGCGCGACGGCGCGCTGAGCGTGGAGCTGGCGATGGGCGCGGCGGCGCTGACCGGGTTCCTGGCGTGGCTGGAGGCGGCACCGCCCGGCCTGCCGGTCGATCTGCACCAACCGGAATGAGCGGGCGGCGGTACAAGCCGGCGGGACGAGCCGGCGGGACGACCGGCGGGACGAGCCGGCGGCGGGGCATGCGCGGGTAAGACGCCGGTATCGAGTTGGCGTTGCGGCGCCGCCGCTGCTTGAGGCGGGCGGGGCCGGGGTCCAGGATCGCTGCTGGTCCCGGTCCGTCACCGTCCGCTGGAGTGCACGTGCGCAAGCTGATCACCGGCCGCAGTCTCCTCACCGGCACGGCCGTGGCCCTGCCCGCGCTGTTCCTGCCCGCGGCACTGCCGGCCGCCGGTGCCGCGCCGCCCCGTCCCGACCTGGCGAAGCTGGTGACGCTCAAGGACGTCCAGGCGCACCTGGCGGCTTTTCAGGAGATCGCGGACTACAACGGCGGCAACCGCGCCGCGGGCACCCCCGGCTACGACGTGTCCGTCCGGTACGTCGTCGGGCGGCTCCGGAAGGCCGGTCTCACCCCGAAGGTGCGCACGTTCACCTACCCGTACTGGCGGGAGAAGTCCGAGCCGGTGTTCGCGCGGACGGCGCCGTCCAAGAAGACCTTCACGCGGGAGAAGGACTTCCTCACGTTCGCCTACTCCGGGTCCGGCGACGTGACCGCGCCGGTGGTCGCGGTGGACGTCCCGGCGAAGGGCGAGGGCACGAGCGGCTGCGAGAAGGACGACTTCAAGGGCTTCAAGAAGGGCTCGATCGCCCTCGTCCAGCGCGGCGGCTGCGGGTTCGCGGCGAAGGCGGCGCGGGCGAAGGCGGCGGGCGCGTCCGCCGCGGTCGTCTTCAACAAGCCCGGGGAGAAGGGGCCGATCAACGGGACGGTGTCGAAACCGGCCGCGCTCCCGGTCGTCGGCGTCACCCGTGAGCTGGGCGCCGAACTGGTGAAGGCCGCGAAGAAGGGCGGGCTGAAGCTGCGCGTGAAGACCGACACGGTGCACGGGAAGACGTCGTCCGCGAACGTCGTCGCCGACACCGAGCGGGGCGACGCCGGCAACGTGGTGCTGGTCGGCGCGCACCTCGACAGCGTTCCGGCCGGGCCGGGGATCAACGACAACGGGACCGGGGCCGCCGCGCTCCTCGCGATCGCCGGGAAGATCAAGGACCTCGGCAAGGGCCTGCACAACCGGGTGCGGTTCGCCTGGTGGGGGGCCGAGGAGGAGGGCCTGCGCGGCTCCGCGCACTACGTGGAGTCGCTGCCGGCGGGCGAGCGGTCGAAGATCGCGCTGAACATCAACCTCGACATGCTCGGCTCGCCCAACGGCACCCGCGGCGTGTACGACGGCGACCACTCCACCGGCGGCGGCACCCGGGCGCCCGCCGGGTCGGGGGCGATCGAGAAGATGTTCCGCGACTACTTCGAGGGACGCCGCCTGCCGACGACCGAGAGCGAGTTCGACGGGCGCTCCGACTACGGGCCGTTCGTCGAGCGGGGCATCCCGTCCGGCGGGATCGCCACCGGCGCCGAGGGCGTGAAGACGGCCGCCGAGGCCAAGACGTTCGGGGGCCGCGCCGGCAAGGCGTACGACCCCTGCTACCACGACAAGTGCGACCGGCTGAAGAACGTGGACCTCAAGCTGCTCGATACGAACACCGACGGGGTCGCGCACGTCCTGCAGCACCTCGCCGGGACGACCGTCGCGGTCAACGGCGGCGCCCGGCTGGCCCTGCCCGTCGTCCCGTCCTACGAGCCGCTCCGGCAGGGCCCCCACCTGGTCCGCTAGTTCGGCGAGACGGAGATTCCGCCGTCGCGGGTGGTGAGCTTGATCCGCCGCTCGGAGCGGGAGTCCTGGTGGATCGCCGCGTCGATCAGCTTGCGGCCGTTGTCGGTGGACGCGCTGATCGCGTAGGCCGGTTCGGCCGGCAGGCGCAGCCGGACGGAGCCGTTGTCGGTGTTCGCGTCGATGTTCGCGGGCGGTGTGCTGAGCCGCAGGTCGATACCGCCGTCCCTGGTGCGGGCGGTGATCCGGTCGGCGGCCAGCCCGGTCGCGGTGATGCCGCCGTTGTCGGTGTGCACCTCCACGGTGGTGATCTTCCCGCCGAGGCTGATGCGGCCGTCGCGGGAGCGGGCCGTCAGCTTGTCGGCGGTGAGCCCGGTCGCGTCCACGGAGCCGTTGTCGCTGCGCAGGTCGGCGGTGGTGACGCGGCCCGAGACCCGCAGCGCCCCGTCGGCGGAGGAGAGGGACGCCGTGGACGCCCGCAGATCCGTCGCGGTGATCGAGCCGTTGTCGCTGTGCAGCTTCACCGCCCCGGCGAGCCCGGACGCGACGACCGCCCCGTCCCGGTTGTCGATCTGCACGGGCATGGAGCGCGGCACCCGCACCCGGTAGGACACCCCGCAGGACGAGGCGATCCCGATCGCCTGCGTCCCGCACTTGGCGGTGAGCGAGAGCGTGTCGTCCTCGACGGAGTGCTTCGCCCGCGGCTTGTTCTTGTCGTTGGACCAGCGCAGCCGCTCCTCGACCTTGATGCCGGGGGAGTCGGACGCGGTCACCTCGACCCGGCTCCCGGTCGTCTTGATCTTCAGCGCGGTGACGCCGGCCGGCGCGGTGTAGGAGCGGTCCTCGTGGCGCGTGCCGCCGAAGCTCACGTTGCCGCAGCCGGTCAGCGCCACCGCCGCCGCCGCCAGAACGGCCGTGCCGGTCAGGGTCCTCACGTGCTCACTCCCGTTGTCGCCATGCCCTCGTCCATGACCAGGCTGGCCTGCGCGGACCAGCGTCACCAGGTGGGGAGCCGGTGAACCCGGGGTGGGGTTAGCCCCACCCTCAGCGCTCGCCGCCGGGCTTCCACAGCACGTCGCCGTGCTCGGCGTTCGCGACGCGGCACAGGATGAACAGCAGGTCCGACAGCCGGTTGAGGTACTTGGCGGTGAGCGGGTTCACGCCGCCCTCGGCGGTCTCGCCGGCGCTGCCGTGCGCCTCGATCGCCGCCCAGGTGGTGCGTTCGGCGCGCCTCGTCACCGTTCGCGCCACGTGCAGCAGGGCGGCGCCGGGCGTCCCGCCGGGGAGGATGAAGCTGCGCAGCGTCGGCAGGTCGGCGTTGTGCTCGTCGCACGCCTCCTCCAGCCGCTCGATGTAGGACGTCTCGACGCGCAGCGGCGGGTACTGCGGGTCGGGCACGACCGGCGCGCACAGGTCGGCGCCCACGTCGAACAGGTCGTTCTGGACGCGGGTCAGCAGCGCGACGACGTCCTCGGGGAGCGAACCGAGCGCGAGGGCCGTCCCGATCGCGGCGTTGGCCTCCTCGACGTCGGCGTACGCGGCGAGGCGCGGATCGGTCTTGCTCGTCCGCGACGCGTCGCCCAGCGCGGTGGTTCCGTCGTCGCCGGTCCGGGTGTAGATCCGCGAGAGCACGACGGGGTTCTCCCTGTTCTTCGCCATGGGACGCAGCCTAGCCCTGCCGCACGTAGAAGGCCGTTCGGTAGGGTTCCGGGAAAGACCCCGGAGGCCGCCGTGTACGACTACATCATCGTGGGCGCGGGGAGTGCCGGCTGTGTTCTCGCGGCCCGACTCACCGAGGACCCGTCCGCCAAGGTGCTGCTGCTGGAGGCGGGGCCGCCCGACGACGCGCCGGAGATCCACATCCCGGCCGCGGTGGCCTCGCTGATCAAGGGCCCCTACGACTGGGACTACGCGACCACGCCGCAGGAGCACGCCGCCGGCCGCAGCGTGTACTGGCCGCGGGGGCGGACGCTCGGCGGCAGTTCGTCCACCAACGCGATGATCTACATCCGCGGCGCCCGGCACGACTACGACACCTGGCGCGACGCCTTCGGCTGCGACGGGTGGGGCTATGAGGACCTGCTGCCCTACTTCCGCCGAGCCGAGGACCAGCAGCGCGGCGACCTCCCCTACCACGGCGTCGGCGGCCCGCTCCGCGTCGAGGACCTGCGCTACAAGCACCCGCTGACCCGCGCCTGGGTGCAGTCCGCGAAGGCGTACGGCCTCGCCGCCAACCCCGACTTCAACGCCGCCGACCAGGACGGCGTCGGCTTCTACCAGGTCACCCACAGGCGCGGCAGGCGCTGGTCGACCGCCGCCGGCTACCTGCACCCGATCGAGAACCGGCCGAACCTCACGGTCGTCACGGACGCCCTCGCGTCCCGCGTCGTGATCGAGGACGGCCGCGCCACCGGCGTCCGCTACGAGGCACGCGGCGAGACGCACTCGGTGCGCGCCGACGCCGAGGTGATCCTGTCCGGGGGCTCGGTGAACAGCCCGCAGCTGCTGATGCTGTCGGGGATCGGCCCGGCCGACCACCTGCGCTCCCTCGGCATCGACGTCGTCGTCGACTCCCCGGTGGGCAAGGGGCTCCAGGACCACCCGTTCGTGAACGTCATGTTCGCGACACCGCGGACGAAGGTGCTGTGGGAGCAGGCGAACGCGCGTGCCTTCGCCCTGTACCAGTCTCTGGCACGCGGGCCTTATGCGTCGAATGTCGCCGAGGCGGGTGGGTTCGTCCGGACGGTCGAGGGCCTGCCCGCGCCCGACCTGCAGTACCACGTGCTTCCGACGCCGTTCGTGAACCAGGGGCTCACCGAGTCGTCCGAGCGGCTGCTCTCCGTCATGGTCACCGCCATCGCGATCGAGAGCCGCGGCGCGCTGACCCTCCGTTCCGCCAACCCGTACGCCAAGCCGCTGATCGACCCCGCCTACCTCGCCGACAAGGCCGACCTGGACATCCTGGTCGCCGGCGTCCGGCAGGCCCGCGAGATCGCCGCGATCGGCCCGCTGGCGTCCCTGATCGGCGGCGAGTGGGCGCCGGGCGAGCAGGTCGAGTCGGACGAGGCGATCGTCGGGTTCATCCGGCGCCAGGTCGCGACGCTGTTCCACCCGACGAGCACCTGCGCGATGGGCGGCGGCGACGCCGTCTGCGACGCGTCGTTGCGGGTCAGGGGCGTCGAGGGACTGCGGGTCGTGGACGCCTCGGTCATGCCCTCCGTCCCGCGCGGCAACACCAACGCCCCGACGATCGCCATCGCCGAACGGGCCGCCGACCTGATCCGGGGCCGCAGCCCCCTGAAGCCGGCGAACGCCCAGGACTAGGGCGTGGACGTCCAATCCCGCGCCCAGGAACTGGCCGACGAGCTGGTCGCGTCGGGCGCCGAGGTAGGGCTGCAGATAGCGGCCTACTTACATGGCGAACTGATCGTCGACGTGCACGCCGGCCGCGCGGACGCGTCCACCGGCCGCCCGGTGGACGACCGGACCCTTTTCCATGCGCCGGAGATGGGGCTGGTCGCGACGGTGGTGCACGTGCTGGCCCAGCGGGGGCTGATCGAGTACGGGGTCCCGGTCGCCGCGTACTGGCCAGAGTTCGGCGCCCACGGCAAGACCGACATCACCGTCGCGCACGTCCTCACCCATTCGGCCGGAGTGCCGCAGGTGCCGGACGGCCTCGTCCCCGAGGACTTCGCCGACTGGGACGCGCTGTGCGCGCGGGTCGCGGATCTGCGGCCGCTGTGGCGGACGGGCACCGCGGCCGGCGCCCACGTCCTGACGTTCGGGATCATTCTCGGTGAGGTTGTCCGGAGGGTCTCGGGGCGTCCCATCACCGACGTCCTGCGGGACGAGGTCGCTGTGCCTCTCGGCGTCGCCGACGATCTGTTCTTCGGCGTCCCGGCGTGGCACCTCTCCAGGCTGGCGCGCATGGAAGGCCACGATTCCACCGACCCCGTGCTGCACTTTCCCGAGGGTTCGCTCTTCCACCGTGTCGTCCCGCCCGCGTGGCGGGAGGGCGCCGTGCTGGCGAACCGGACCGAGTACGAGGCCATGTCCATGCCCTGCTCCGGCAGGGGGACGGCTCAGGCGCTCGCGCGCGTATACGCCGCCCTGATCGGCGAGGTGGACGGCGTCCGGCTCATCCCGCCCGAGCTGACATCCCGCCTGTCCTCCATCATGACGGTGCGGCAGGACCGCGTGATGGGCGGGCCCATTCCGAGAGGGCTCGGCTTCGGGGTCGCTTCCGTTGAGACGGCGTCCTACACCGCGTTCGGAGACATGAACAACTGCGGTGTGGCGTTCGCCGACCCGTCCCGCGGCCTCAGCGTCGCCGTGCTGTTCAACCTGCTGGCGCTGCGGCTGCCCGCCCCCGGCTACGAGATCGCCGACGAGATCCGCGCGGTCCTCGGGCTGGAACCCAGGCTGATACAGGCGATCCGGAGGCGTCAGGCCGACCGGGCGATCCGCCGGTTCCGCCGCCGGGCGGTGCGGCGGCGGAGGCGCGACTGGACATCGGCCGACTGAAACGAAGAACGCCCCCGGCCCGGGGTACGGGCGGGGGCGTGGACCTTCGCGAAGGCGCTGCGAGCGTGGACCGTGGTGGTCGGGCCGCGAGCGTGGACCCTCGCGGACGGGGCGCGGGCGTCACCGCTTGAGCGCCTTCGCGATGCGGGCGCGGCGGGCGTCCTTCGCCTCGGCCCGCAGCACGCGTACGCGGTCGTTGATGATCACCTTGTCGAACTCCGGGCGGATCATGCCGTTCTCCTTGTTCCCGCCGGGCCCTCGTGGCCCGACATGTACAAGGTTCGTCCTAAGCCCCCACCCCCCACATGGGGACGAAGCCTTATCTACGCCGCCTTAGACCGCCTTAGTCAGGGGTGCCGGCCTAGGGAGGGCCTGAGGCGTGGACCCGCCTCGGGGCATCCGGCCGGAACGCGGGGGGACTGGACAGGGGCGGCCCCGGTCTGCCAGGATCCGGCCTCATGATCTACGAAAGGGGCGTCGCCGCCCTCGTCCGGTGAGCGACTTCGCGCAGCGGGAAGCTGCCGACATCCGCGCGGAATGGCTCGGGCATCTGCTCTCCACCGCGCCCGCCGACCGCCCGGCCGCCGAGACGGCCATCTCCGAGCTGTACCGGCTGATCGGGCTCGATCCGCCGCGATTCCACTGGGTCTCCTCACCGCTCGCGGCCTTGGAAACCGTCCCACCGGGCACCCGCCCACGGCCGGACGAGACCGTGGAACGTCTCTCCGACTGGCCTCTGCCGGTGCGTTTCCGCAGCATGATCAGCAGGTTCTCCGCACAACTCGATGCCGAGGTCATGCGGGGCTACCGCCCGCTTGACCCGATGCTGCGGCAACTGGTCCGCGCGCCGATGGCGGCCTCGTCGCAGAGCACGCTCCGCAGGGCTCTGCGGTCGGCCAACGAGATCCAGCGGGTCGGGCCCTGGTATGACGCGCTGTGCGTCTCGTGGGTCGCCCACTACGACGCCGTCCGCCGGACGTCCGGTGTGGTGTTCACTCCCGAGCAGACGCGCCTGCTCGATCTGTGGGCCACGCTGGGGCGGTCGTCCGGCTGGTGGTGGCCGCGCGAGCACGTCTGCGTCGTGTCCGAACGGCCCGTCGAGTTGCACACCGAGGTCTGGGGCGAGGAGGGGCAGGTGCGGCTGCACCGCCCGGACGGCCCCGCGCTCCGGTACACCGACGGCGCCGACGTGCACGCCTGGCACGGCATGAGGGTGCCGACCTGGGTGATCGACGATCCAAGCGTCGAGCGGGTCGCGCGGGAGACCAATGTCGAGGTCCGCCGCTGCGCCATCGAGAGGATCGGCTGGGGCGACTACATCGACGGGGCGGGTCTGCGGCTCGTGGCCACCGCGCCGGACCCCGGCAACCCCGGCTCGGAACTGCGGCTCTACGACCTGCCCGAACAGACCAGAGTGCTGCTCGCCGTCAACGGCTCCGCCGAACGCGACGGACACCGCCGCCGCTACGGCCTGACCGTGCCGGGCGCCATCGAGGATCCGGTCGCCGCCGCCGGCTGGACCTACGGGCTGTCCGCCGACCAGTACTCCCGACTCGTCCGCCGAACCTGAAGGTGATCCCCATGACCGTGACCCTCGCGTCCCTTTCCCTCCAGACCGGGCTCCCCGTCCTCGACCATCTCGAACAGTCGGTGAGCATCCCGATCGTCGACGGGATCCAAGCCCAGGGCGACCTGATCGTCATCCCCATGTCCGAGATCTCGGCATCCCTGACGTTCCAGCAAGGGGCCCGCTGGACGGACGTCCCGTCCGAGGGCATCGAACTCCTCCGAGGCGAGGCGGGCGGCAACCCGCACACCCTCGTCGCCGACCCCGGAACCTGCCGCTGGACGAAGCACGTGTACGACTCCAGCGGCCTGGCCATCGGCGTCTTCGAGGCGTCCGCCACCGTCTACCTGCTGCACCCCGAACACGGCGCCTCCGGCTGCACCCCGGGCCACTACGCCGTCCGCCGCCAACGCGAGTACACGACGGGCGGCTGGGGCTCCCGCCTGGTCCTCGACTGACCCGCGAACCACCCCTTCCACCGCCATGAGTAACCGCCCCCGTCCCGCGGACGGGGGCGCAGCCCCTGGCCGCCCCAATCAGGAGTCATGCCGGGTGCCGGTGGATGATTTCTCACACCTCGAATCATTATTTACATCATCTACATGTATTAATGTTGGGGGCCCGGCATCCCCGATCGGGTGGTCGAGGCGCCGGGCTAGGTCGGCTGTGAGGGTGCGGGCATGGAGATCGAGTCACTGGCGATGGCCCTTGAGCGGGAGCATCACGAGATCGATGCCGGGATCGAGGCGTTCATGGACGGGACGCGGGACGCGCTCGCGGGTGCCGTTCGCGCGCTGCGCCGTCACATCTACCTCGAAGAGGAGTTCCTCTTCCCGGCCCTGCACGCGGCCGGGCTGACGGCGCCGGTGCTCGTCATGCTGCGTGAGCACGGGCAGATGTGGGCCACGCTCGACGCCCTCGACGCGGACCCGGACGACGGTGCCGCGTACACGCTGTGCCGGCGGCTCACGGTCCAGCTCCTGCACCACAACCTGAAAGAGGAGAAGGTCCTCTACCCGGAGCTGGAGCGGGTCGTGCCGGAACCGCGGGCCGAGCGGCTGCGGGCCTTCCTCGAGTCCGGAGAGATGCCCGCGGATTGGGTGTGCGTGCGCGCGCGGGCCTGAGTGAACGGAGAAGCACGGTGGAGAAGAAGGCCGTCATCGGCAACGCGTCCGCGCTCGCGGAGTTCAGTGCCGAGGGGTACTGCCCGAAGGTGCTGTCGGCGACCGACAGCACCAGGGTGATGGTCGTCGGCATGGAGGACGGGCAGGAGATCCCGCTGCACACGCCGGGCGTGGAGCTGGCTCTGGCGATCATGGAGGGGGCCGGGGAGGTGTGGGTCGGCGATGCGCCGCACCCGGTGGCGGCCGGGGACCTCGTGGTGGTGCCCGCCGGTACCAGGCGCGGCGTCCGCGCCCGCGGCCGGCTGGTGTTCATGAACGTCGTCTCGCCGCCGCCGACCGCGGCGGATCACGAGGTCGAGCGCAGCCCGTGGCCAGCTGACTGACCGCCGCCGCGGGTGAGGGACTTGGGATAGTTTTTCCCCATTCGTCCGGTTGTGTCGGGTGTGGTTGGCGGTAAGGGTGAAGGAACTCCCGCCGGGAGGGACCCGGCGGGGTCATCGACACCACGGGCGCGCATGTGCGGGACGTGCCGCGGCCGGACGGGGGAGGGCCGATGACGGCCACAGTTCTGGAATCCATGCGCACCACGCTGCGGGGGCCGGTGATCGGTCCGCCGGACCCGGACTACGACCGAGCCCGCACGATCTACAACGCGATGATCGACAAGTCCCCGGCCGCCATCGTCCGGTGCTCCGACGCCGCGGACGTGGTGGCGGCGCTCGGTCTGGTCCAGGAGGCCGGCGCGCAGGTCGCCGTCCGGGGCGGTGGGCACAGCGGCCCCGGTCTCTGTCTGGTGGAGGGTGGCGTGACCGTCGACCTGTCGCCCATGCGCTGGGTGCGGGTCGACCCGGAGGAGCGCACGGCCGAGGTGGGCGGCGGAAGCCTGCTGAGCGACCTGGACCACGCCACCCACGCCTTCGGGCTCGCGGTGCCCGCGGGAATCGTCTCGACGACCGGGGTCGGCGGCCTCACGCTCGGCGGCGGTCACGGCCACCTCACCCGCAAGTACGGCCTCACGGTGGACAGCCTGGTCTCGGCCGACGTGGTCCTGGCGGACGGCACACTGGTCACCGCGTCCGAGGAGCGGAACCCCGACCTGTTCTGGGCGCTCCGCGGCGGCGGTGGCAACTTCGGCGTCGTCACCTCGTTTACCTTCCGGCTGCACCCCGTGGACACGGTCGGGGTGGGCGTCACGGCATGGCCGATCGACGCCACCCGCGATGTGCTGCGGTGGTACCGCGACTTCCTGCCGCAGGCGCCCGAGGACCTGAGCGGCTTCGTCGCCCTCCTCGTCATCCCGCCCGCGCCGCCGTTCCCCGAGGAACTGCACGGCCGCAAGATGTGCGTCATCATCTGGTGCTACACCGGCGAGCCGGAGAACCTGGAGGACGTCCTCGCGCCGACGGTCGAGCCCGGTCGGCCGGCCTTCACGTTCACCAGCCCGATGCCCTACCCGATGCTCCAGACCATGTTCGACGACCTCATCCCGCCCGGTCTGCAGTGGTACTGGCGGGGTGACTTCTTCGACCGCATCCCCGATGAGGCCGCCGAGATCCACCAGAGGTTCGGAACGGAGATCCCCACCGACCTGTCGACCATGCACCTGTACCCGATCGATGGCGCGGCACAGAGGCCGGGGAGGGACGACACCGCCTGGGGCTACCGGGACGCCACCTGGTCCGCCGTCTTCGCCGGCATCGACCCCGATCCCGCGAAGACCGCGACGATCCGGCGGTGGTGCGTGGACTACTGGGAGGCGCTGCACCCGTACTCGATGGGAGGTGCCTACGTGAACTTCCTCGGCACGGACGAAAGCGAGGACAGGGTCCGGGCCACCTACCGCGACCATTACGACAGGCTCGCGGAGATCAAGGCGAAGTACGATCCCGACAACTTCTTCCGGGCGAACCAGAACATCAGCCCGTCGGCACACCCTTAGCTGACTTCGACGAATCCGAGCCGGTCGTAGAGTCGGCGGGCGCGGCGGTTGCGGCGGGTCACGGCGAGGGACAGGGTGTCGTGACCCTGCTCCGCCAAGGCGTGCATGACCGCCAGTACCAGGTCGCGCCCCAGGCCGTGCCCCGCGTGGGACGGGGCGGTGAAGAGGAAGGCCAGGAGCGGTTCGTCCCGGTAGAGGGTGGCGAGGGCTCCGCCTACCGGACGGTCCTCGTGGTCGGCCACGAAGGAGGCTTCCGGGAGGAACGTCCCGTATTCGCCGTCCAGGGTGAGCTGGATCTCGCGTGCCGCGCCCGGAAGGTCGCCGACGTCGGCCTCGTCGGGGGTGCCGCGGTAGGCGGCCCACATGGCGGCGGCGAGCGCCGGGACGTCCGCGGCGGTGAACGGCCGGAGGCCCGGCGGGGGCGGCGGTGTCGCACCCAGGGGCGCCCGGAGGCGGCTGCGCACAGGTGCGCCGAACGTCCCGGATGTCATGATTTCCAGTCTAGGCGGCGCCCCCGGCGCGGGGCCGGGGGAGCCATGGTCTCGCGGTGGCGGGTCAGCGCTTGTACCGGCGGCCGTGCAGCATGTTGATCAGGCCGAGGACGCGGGCCATCTCCTTGTCGGTGCGGCCGAACGAGGTGAGGTTCATCGTCGCGAACCGCTGCCGGGTGATGGCCTTCGGGCGGGTGAACTCGCGCAGCCCGTCCGCGCCGTGGATGCGGCCGAAGCCGGACTCGCCGACGCCGCCGAACGGCAGCGCGGCGACCTGGGCGAACGCGGCGAAGGCGTTGATGGAGGTCATGCCGGACCGCATCCGGCGGGCGACGTCCAGAGCGCGGGACTTGTCGCCGGAGAAGATCGTCCCGGCGAGGCCGTAACCGGTCTTGTTGGTCCGCTCGACGGCCTCGTCGAGGTCCTTGACCCGGTGGACGGTGATCGTCGGGCCGAACGTCTCCTCGCAGACGGCGGACGAGTCGTCCGGCACGTTGGCGAGGACGACCGGCTCCACGTACGGCTTGCGCACGGACTCGGCCCCGCCGACGACCGCCTTGCCGCCCTTGGCGAGCGCGTCCTTGATGTGCCGCTCGATGATGTCGAGCTGCGACGGCATGGTGATCGGGCCGTAGGCGGCCTCGCGGTCGAAGCCGGGGCGCAGGTCCTTGGCCTTCTCGGTGAGCTTGCCGAGGAACTTGTCGTAGGCGTCGTCCACGACGTAGATGCGCTCGACCCCGATGCAGGTCTGGCCGGCGTTCGACATGGCGCCCCACAGCGCGGCGTCGGCGGCGGCGTCGAGGTCGGCGTCGGAGTCGACGATGCAGGCGTCCTTGCCGCCGCACTCGGCGACGATCGGGGTGAGGTTCTGCGCGCAGGCCGCCATGACGCGCTTGGCGGTGCGGGCCGACCCGGTGAAGGCGATCTTGTCGACGCGCGGGGACGAGGCGAGCGCCGCGCCGGTCTCGCCGAGTCCGGTGATCGTCTGCAGGACGGGGTGCTCGGGGATGACCGCGTCGAACAGCTCGGCGAGCAGCACGCCGACGCCCGGGGTGAACTCCGACGGCTTGAACACGACGGCGTTGCCGGCCGCGAGCGCGTACCCGATGGAGCCCATCGGGGTGAAGATCGGGTAGTTCCACGGGCCGATCACGCCGACGACGCCGAGCGGCTGGTACTCCAGCACGCACTTCTGGTTGACGGCCATGAGGCCGGGGTAGACGCTGCGCGGTCCGAGGATCTTCTGCGCGTTGCGGGCGGCCCAGTCCAGGTGGGTGATCGCCATGATCGTCTCTAGCTGGGCGTCCTGCACCGGCTTGCCGGTCTCCTGGTGGATGAGCTCGGCCATCCGGTTCAGGTTGCGGGCGAGCGACCCCTTGACGTTGAGCAGCCGGAGCCGGCGCTCCTTCCAGCCGAGGGCCCGCCACCACTCGGCGGCCTCCCGGGCGCGTTCGACCGCCGCCGCCACGGCGGCACCGTCCTGGACGGGATGCTCGGCGACGACCTCGCCGGTGGCCGGGTTCAGGGACGCGAACGTCTCGGTGCTCTCCGTGGCCACGGACATGAGGAACCTCCCGGGAGGAGCCTGGTAAGTGAGTACTTGCGCCTGCGTACCGGCTAGTAAACCACCCTAAGCCCCCCGCCGGGAGTCGGGGATCCAGCTTCCGTGGAATCCGGCCGGAACGCGCCGCGGCAGGTGGACGGTCGCCGTGTGCGACAGGTCCGACGCGTCGAGCACAAGCAGTTCGGCCCCCGTGTCGCCGGACGCGATCGACAGCAGCCAGCCCTCGTCCTCCGCGCGCGCTCCCTCGGCGGGGACGAACACCGCCTCGCCGAGCTGCACGTCCGGCCCGCACTCGCGCGCGGACGGCCCCCCGCGCAGGTCGTACTTCACGATCGTGTTCCCGGCGACGGTGTAGAGGTAGCGGTGCTCCAAACCCGTCCTGGTGTCGTCGTGGGTCGGGAACTCCACGTTCCGGTCGTCGAGCTGCTCCTCGGCGGCCTTCCCGGTGGCCGGGTCGAGAATCCACCGGTGCAGCTGGGCGCTCTCCGAGGTCACCGCCTCCGTCGCGGGGTCGACGGTGCCGCCGATCCCGCCCCAGAGGGCCGCGAACGCCTCGGGACGGTAGCGCGCCCCGTCCAGGACGACCCGCCCGGCGGCGTCCTCGTGCGCGTTGCCGACATGGAAGACGTAGCACGGGTCGACCTCGAACCAGCGGACGCCGCCGGAACCGTCGCGCGGCATCACGCCGAGCCGCGCCCCGTACCCGTCGTCCCACCGGTACGGCATCCCGGACTCACCGGACAGCGCCAGGTCGAGGTCGAACACCACCGGCAGGTCGAGCCACACGACATGGTTCTCGGTGATCGCGAAGTCGTGCATCATCGTCGGGCCGGGCACCTCGACCTCGCGGCTCTCCACCAGCGTCCCGTCCGCGGACAGCCGGTGGTAGGTGAGGTAGGGCGGGAACATGCCGTAGCCGAAGAACAGCAGGTCGCCGGTGACCGGGTCCTCCTTGGGGTGCGCGGTCATGGCCGTGGTGAGCCGCCCGCCGAAGTCGCACGGGCCGGCGGTGCCGAGTTCGGGCGTCACCTCGTAGGGGAACCCGTTCTCCACCAGCGCCCAGATCCTGCCCGCGTGCGGGACGACGTGCGTGTTCGCCCGCACGGCGCGCCGGTCGAAGCCGTAGTCGTCGCGGACGAACGGCTTCCCCTCGGTGAACGCCTCCGTCTGGACCCAGCGGTTGCGGTACCACTCGGCCCGGCCGTCCCGCAGCCGCACCCCGTGGAGCATCCCGTGGCCGGTGAACCAATGCCCGCTCGGCTCGCCCGGCTTGGGGTTCGGGCCGTTGCGGAAGTACCGGCCGGTCAGCTCGGGCGGCAGCGTCCCGGTGACCCGCAGGTTGTAGGCGTCGGTCTCGTCGGGGACGGGGGCCAGACGGCCGTCCAGCCATGCGGCCGGCTTGTCCATGAGGTTCTCTCTCATCGCGGCGTTCCCTTCCAGTATCAGCGCGAGGACGGCTGGGCGTCGGCGGCCTGCGCGGCCGGCGGCCCGAGTTCGGTGGCGTGGCGCTTGCGCGCGCGGTCGGGGTGGCGGGCCGTGAAGACGGCGGGGACCGTGAAACAGGCGACCTTGACGGCGACCAGCAGCGCGGTGGCGTCCGGGGCCCCGTGCTGGACGAGGCCGAGCACGACCGCCGTCAGGGTGAAGCTCGCGGCCCAGGCGGCGGTGATCGCGCGGTTGATGCGCATGAACAGGGCGGTCGCGGCGATCTCCGCCGAGACCTGGCGGCGGGCGATGCCCGCGGTGAACGGGCGGCGGAACAGGAGCGTTCCCCAGGCGGTCAGCGCCAGCCAGCCGATCGCGAGGGAGGCGCCGTAGTCCAGGACGGACGAGTCGGGCACGGTCAGCGCCAGCGCGGTGAGCGCCGCCATGTAGACCGAGGTCGAGATCTCCAGGATCAGCGAGTCGGCGCGGTGCCCCCGGCGGAGGTCCCGGCCGAGCAGCACGAGCGCCGTGACGAGTCCGGCGGCGGCGCCCGCCCGGCCGTCGAAGCCGCTCACGACCGCGAGCACGATCCACGGCAGGAAGGTTCTGGCGTAGTACTTCGGCATGGCGGGCGTCCTTCGGCAGCGACGTTCCAGTTATGACAGGTCGAACGTAGACGTTCCACTTCTGACATGTCAATACAGACTGGTAGAGTCGCCGGCATGAGTTTGCGACACGCGGTGCTCGGACTCCTCGCCGAGCTGGGCGGCGCCAGCGGCTATGACCTGCTGAAACTGTTCGAGGTGTCGCTCGACAACGTGTGGCCGGCCACGCAGAGCCAGCTCTACGGCGAACTCGGCAAGCTCACCGACGCCGGGCTGATCGAGGTCGCCGCCGAGGGGCCGCGCGGCCGCCGCGAGTACCGGATCACCCCGTCCGGCCGGGCGGAGCTGCACCACTGGCTGATCGGCATCGCCCCCAAGCCCAACCGGCGGGACGAGACGCTGCTCCGCGTGTTCTTCCTCGGCGAGCTGACCCGCGCCGAGGCCCGCCGATACATCGACGAGCAGATCGACGCGATCGGCGCCCAGGCCGCCGGGCTCGCGGAGGTCGAGAAGGCCGTCGAATGGGACGAGCAGGGCGGCATGGCGGACAACGGCCGCTTCGTCCTGGAGTACGGCAAGCGCTTCTTCGAGATGCGCCGCGACTGGCTGCGCTGGGTCGCCGCGGAACTCGCCGCACGCGACTCCCGCTCACCCGGCGATTCCCCCGAGGACTGAAGGGAGCGCGCCCCGGCCGGGCCGTGAGGCGTCAGTTCGTCCAGAACTGGAAGAGCGACAGCCCGACCCGGATGGGGATCTCGCCCAGGCCCAGCGCCTCCGTGATGTGGAAGACGGCGGTGAAGAAGGCGTCGTTGATGGGCCCGAGCCACAGCAGCGCGATCAGGATGAGGAAGACGTAGCCGCCGTAGGGGCTCACCTTGGCGACCCAGCGCTGCGGCAGGTACGGCTCGATGATCCCGAACCCGTCCAGGCCGGGGATCGGCAGCAGGTTCAGGATGGCGGCGGTGACCTGGAGGAACGCCAGGAACGCCACGCCCAGCCAGAACACGCCGTGGTCCTGGTGGGCGAAGTTCTTGTAGAGCACCGCCAGCATGATCGCGAACAGGACGTTGGACAGCGGGCCCGCGGCCGAGATCAGGCTGTGCCGCAGCCTGCCCCGGATGGAGTGCCGGTCGATCCAGACGGCGCCGCCCGGCAGGCCGATGCCGCCGAGCATGATGAACACCACCGGGATCACGAAGCTCAGCACGACGTCGGAGTACTTCAGCGGGTTCAGCGTGAGGTACCCCTTGCCGACCACGCTGCGGTCGCCCGACCGGTAGGCCGTGTAGGCGTGCCCGAACTCGTGCGCGCACAGGGACAGCATCCACGCCGCGAGGACGAACCCGAACAGCGCGATCCGCGCCTCTTTGGCCGGGTCCTCCCCGTACCGCCAGGCGATCAGGCCGCACAGGACGGTCACCGCCGCGATCGCGAGGAACACCGGGCTCGGCCGGACGGCCGCGCTCCCTCGCGCCCCGTGTGCAGTCCCGTTCATCGTTCCCGGCCCCTCTCGCCGCGCCGCCGTTCTCCCGGCGCCCCGTCCCGCCCGATCGTCATTCGGAAGCTACCCGCTCCAACGCCGTGCCCGTGCGGCGGGTCTCCCGCCCGCGGGCGTCACGGCGCCGCGATCACCGGGACGACGTAGGTGCGCAGGAAGCGGCGCTGCGCCTCGGCGTCCCGGTCCCGGTCCATCACGATGAGCGAGGTGATGATCCGGAAGAGGAACTCGACCGTCCCCTCCACCTCGATGTCGGCCCGCAGCATCCGCTGCCGCTGCGCCTGCGCGAAGTACGGCCGCACGTACTCGCAGCACAGGTCGAGGACGTGCTCGGCCGCGCCCGCGACCGCCGCCTGCATGTGGCCCGCCGCCTCCGGCACCAGGAAGTGCGCGATGGTCGGCTCGCCGCGGACGTACTCGATCGCGTCCAGCGACCCCTCGACGATCGCCTCCGGCACCGACCGCTCGCGGCGCAGCCGCGCGGCCAGCCGGTCCAGGAACCGGTGCAGGTCGCGCACCACCACGGCGAGGATCAGCTCGTCCCGGCCGCCGGTGACGCTCCGGTACACCGTCGCGCGCGACAGGCGCGCCGCCGCCGCGATGTCCTCGACCGTCGTCTTGGCGACGCCGAAGCGGCGGAAGCACTCTTCCGCCGCGTCGATGATCCGCTCGCGCGTCGCGTCGGTGGTGACCGGGGGCATGGCAGCACATTACCGGCTGCCCGCCGGCACCTAGCCCAGCGTGTACTCCAGCGCCCAGGCGTGGGATCCGTCCTCGGCGACGGTGATCTGGCCGAGGCCGCGGATGCCGGCCAGCTCCCCGGTCCCGGACGTGGGGACGATCAGCCACCGCAGCCACTGGGTGTCGGGCGTCCCGTCCTCGCTGCCCGCGCTGTGCTGCAGGACGAACCCGCCCTCCCGGCCGTGCAGGATGCCCTGCACCCGCTCCACCCCCACGTAGGCGACGGGCCCGGCGGGCGTCTCCACGGTGATCAGCTCGGTGGTGCTCGTCCCGACGAGGTCGCCGTGGAACTGCTTGCCGACGTGGACGCGGGTCAGCTTGGCGCCGTCCCGCTCCTCGTAGGGCTTCTCGGCGTCCCACGCCTCGATGTCGAAGCTGCCGCTGGCTTGAAACGTCATGCCCGCCATGATGCCCGCCGCGTCCGACGGCGGGGAGACTTCGGAGCTCGGGGCCCTAGAAAAGGGTGCCCTCGTGCTCGATGCCGCGCAGCGCGTCGTAGTCGAGGGTGACGCAGTCGATGCCGCGGTCGGTGGCGAGGACGCGGGCCTGCGGCTTGATCTCCTGCGCGGCGAACACGCCGCGGACGGGCGCGAGGTGCGGGTCGCGGTTCAGCAGCTCCAGGTACCGGGTCAGCTGCTCGACGCCGTCGATCTCGCCGCGCCGCTTGATCTCGATCGCGACGGTGGCGCTGTCGGCGTCCCGGCACAGGATGTCGACCGGGCCGATCGCGGTGGGGAACTCGCGGCGGATCAGCGTGTAGCCGGCACCGAGCGTGGTGATGTGCTCGGCGAGCAGCTCCTGCAGGTGCGCCTCGACGCCGTCCTTCTGCAGGCCCGGGTCGATGCCCAGCTCATGGCTGGTGTCGTGCAGGAACTCCTCGATGGTGAGGATCAGCCGCTCGCCCGACTTGCCGTGCGTGACCGTCCAGCGCGCGGTGGCGCCGTTCTCCTCATAGCTCTCCTCGCGCAGCGAGCAGGGCGGGTTCATCCAGTTGAGGGGCTTGTAGGCGCGGTCGTCGGCGTGGATGCTCACGCTCCCGTCCGCCTTGATCAGGATCAGGCGGGGGGCCATCGGCAGGTGGGCGGTGAGCTTGCCGGCGTAGTCGACGCTGCAGCGGGCGATAACGAGACGCACGCTGCCTCACCTTAGTCCCGGACGCGGCGCGCTTCAGTCCGGACCGGCGAACCGGCGGTCGCCCTGAGGTTCCCCGATCCCGCCTAAGGCACCTGTACCTGTGCACATAAGGCGTGCTTCCGATGTGGGAGCGGCCCCCTTAGGACGAGTGTCTTGGGTGTCGGGTCGTGCCGAGCGGCCCGCGACCTTCGGGAGACACCGTGTACCACCACGACATCATGCAGTCGATCATGAGCGAGCGGACCCGCGAGCTGCGGGCGCGGGCCGAGGCCGAGCGGGACGCCCGGTTCGCGCGGCGGGCCCGCGAGTTCTGGGCCGACCGCGCCGAGCGGGTCACCGCCGTCCGCCGGGCGCGCCGCCATGGAGCGGCGCCGGCGCGATGACGCGCGCCCCTGGACGGACGGGGGCCGTCCAGGGGCGCTCCGTAGCGGAATGAAAATCTTTGTCAAGCCTGGAATTCTCCGGACACCGTGATTAGCGTCGGCGGGTGGGTGTTCATCCTCAAACGGCGAAAGGACCCCCGCATGTCTCTCGACGTGACTCCGGAACTGCTTGAGACGGCGCAGAAGGGCGAGGTCGGCGAGGCCGACTTCGTCGAGTGCATCAGGACGTCCCTCCCCTACGCGTGGGACATGATCAGCGGGCTGGTGGCCCGGCTCCAGGTGGACGGCGGCGACTTCGCCGACAACCTCACCCCGCCCCCGGACGAGCAGGCCCGCGGCCAGCTCCTCCGCGTCCTCGCGAGCGACGCCATGCGCTCCACCCTGGAGCGCCACTTCGGCGTGAAGCTGGCCTTCCAGAACTGCCACCGCGTCGCCGTCTTCCCGACCGGCGACTCCTCCGCCTACCGCACGTTCGTGACCCCCCGCGAGCAGATCCTCAACCAGTCCCCCGAACTCCGCGACTGCTGACCCCCACCCCGGCCGATGCGGTGCGGAAGCGACACCGCTTCCGCACCGTCCGCCGAACTGGATTCTCGGGATCTCGCCGTCCCGGTGAGCGCAGCTCGGCCTAATCGGCGGCGCGGAGGTGCGGGAGGACTTCGGAGCCCAGGCGGGTGATGTTCTCCAGGGTGGCTTCGCGGGAGCCGGCGGCCTCCGCCAGCAGGATCAGGTGGTCGATGCCCGTCTTCTCGACCGTGGACAGGAGGGACTCGACGCAGTCGTCCGGGGAGCCGACGGGGTGGATGCCGCACATGCGGCGCGTGTAGGCGACCGGGTCGGGGGAGGGGCGCGGACGGTCGTCCACGGCGACGTATCCCTTCAGGCCGGGGCCCAGCCAGCGGGGCATCTCGTCCATCAGGGTCTTGACCGCTGCCTCGCGGGTGTCGGCCACCTGGGCCACGTGGGTGGAGATGTGCGGGAGGTCGGGGCGGCCG